>LGGY01000161.1 GCA_001509335.1 Fidelibacterota bacterium 46_43 | reverse complement strand
ACATTGGGTTTACGAATCCGGGCTGTTACTTTCAGCACTTTGGGATATTTTTCTTTAATGGATTTACACATCTCACCGGCAAGGGCTTCAATCAGATAGTACTTTCTGGAAGTCACCAGATTATGAATCAAATGGTAAATGGATTCATAATTCACGGTATCGTTAAGTTTATCTGTTTCAATGGCATTATGCAAATCACAAAACAGTTCCAGATCCACTTCAAAACGTCCCCCCCACTCTTTTTCATGGGCTTCAACGCCATGAAATCCATAAAAAACCATATTTTTCAGACGGATAATGTCGTTCATCGTTTTCCCCAGTTCAATTTCTGTCGCAACACATCGAAATAGCTGTAATCCGAACACCGGATAAGCCTAACCTTATGGTTTGCTTTTCGAATGAAGATTTCTCCATTTTTGCTCAGGCGTTCCACATGCTGGCCATCGGCGGTCAGATAGGCACCGTGAGGAACTTCTTCAAAGGTAATCCGGATTGTCCGCCCGGCATCGATCACCATGGGTCTTTGGCTTAGGGTATGGGGGCAGATGGGATTAATGATAATGGCGGGCACGTCGGGTGTTAGGATTGGGCCGCTGCTGGAAAGTGAATATGCCGTAGATCCTGTAGGGGTGGAAATTATCAGTCCATCCGCAAGATAGCTGTTCATAAAATCCCCGTCAATTTCCACTTTAACAGTCATCATTCGGGGAGAGAGTCCTTTAAACAACACCATATCATTGAGCGCGTATTCGCAGGTACATCCTTTCCCGTTACAGATTTCACCATCCAGCACCATCCGGTCATCCAACATCATATCCCCCAGGAGGATTTTATCCATTTTTTCCCGGTAATCATGACGGGAGAGTTCAGCCAGGAAACCCAGTTCACCCATGTGGAAACCCAGGATGGGTATTTCACGCGGACCGATACGCCGGGCCGCATTCAGGATAGTTCCGTCTCCGCCCAGGGTGATCATCGCCTGGGACTCTTCCAAAAGTTTTTCCAGGGGTGAATGTTCAAAAGAAGAGAATGCCGGGATATCTTGAACAATCTCCTCATCCAGGGTAAAATCAACCCTTTTAGACTCCAGATAGGCACAAAATTCTTTCAGGATGGGACCAATATCCCGGATTTTCCGGCTGTTGGCCAATATCCCGATCCGTGACAACTTATTCAAAGGTTGTTTCCTTTTCTTCGCTCAGGTGTTCTGATATCACCTGCAGTTTTTTTCGGGCATCTTCCAGGACTTTCCGGCAGGTTTGACTCAGGGATACCCCTTCCTCGTAGAGAGTAAGCATCTCTTCCAGGGGGACATCCTCTGTTTCAAGGCGTTTGAGAATCGCTTCCAGTTTGGCCAGAGATGCTTCAAAACTTTCATTTTTTTCCGTCATAGTCACTCCGAATTAAGAACTTCCCCCCGGAAATCGCCGTCGTGCATCATCACGGTAAAGCGGTCTCCCGGATGGGCATCATTTTTTGATGTATATGCTTTGCCGTCCGGACCTTTGATCACGGCATACCCTTTTTTCATAACTTCTCTGGGATGTGTCAACCGGAGGGTTGTATCCAGATGTTCCCAATGGTGGTTAAGTTCAGTAAAAGCCCGGTTGACCTCATGATTCAGGCGATGTATAAGTCCGTCAATTTTTTCCGTATACCGGTTAATGGCTGCACCTGGCAGGCGTGTGGTATAGCGATGAGAGAGATATTTCAGGCGGGCTTCAGCCTGTCGCAGGATATTTTCTGCGGCACCGGTCAGGCGGGCTTCAGCCTGGTTCAAATAGAGAATGATTTCCTTCCAGCCTCTGCAGGCAATTTCAGCGGCATTAGTGGGTGTACTGGCCCGATAATCCGCCACAAAATCCAGGATGGTAAAATCCGTTTCATGTCCAATTCCCGAAATGACCGGTATGGGATAATTATAGACTGTGCGTGCTAATATTTCCCGGTTGAATTCCCATAAATCTTCGATGGAACCCCCACCCCGGATAATCAACACCAGGTCTACATTCTTCATGAGAAGAACCCTTTTCAGTGCCTGGATCACAGACTCCGCCGTGCCTTGGCCCTGCATACGGGCAGGGATCAGCCAGCGGTTTACATGGGGAGCATATTGTAAAAATATCCGTTCGGCATCCTGAAGGCCTGCGGCCGTTTCGCTGGAAATGATGGCAAGATTCCGAGGATACAGGGGGATTGGCTTTTTATGGTCTTCATCAAACAGTCCCTCCTTAAGCAATTGTTTCTTCAAGGCTTCAAACTGTTCATATAAATTTCCCACACCGGCAGGCTGCATGCTATCCACGGACATCTGGTAGCGTCCATGGGGAGGATATACACTCAGGCAGCCGGATGCAACCACATGATTCCCCACTTCGGGACGAAAAGTCAAAGACCGGGTATAGGTCCGCCACATTACACAGGGAAGCACTGCCCCCTCATCTTTCAGGGTAAAATAGAGATGACCGCTTCCGTGATATTTGATTTCGGATATCTCACCTTCCAGGGTAAAAGTCCCCATCGATTCCAGGCGGATTTTGATCAACTGGGTTATGTCTGATATGGTGTAAATTTTATCCATAAAAACAAAGGCAGCACTTCTGGGCTGAATATCCGAAAAAGTGCTGCACGCTCTTCGTCACAAGTGAATCGGAAAAATGTGCCGGGACCTATCGGATATCCGGCATGACTCATTAGCTTTTACGTTTCTTATGACGATTTTTTCTTAGGCGTTTTTTCCGTTTATGATTCCGGATCTTCCCTTTTTTGCGTTTTTTTCCACAAGGCACCAATCGTTCTCCTTATCTTGAATGTTTCATATTTTTATCGACAGCTTCCTTCAGCATTTTTGAGGGCTTAAAGACTGGCACATAGCGTTCAGGTACCGGAACTGCTTCTCCCGTCCCGGGATTTTGCCCGATTTTGGATGCCCTTTTTTTCACACTGAAACTACCAAATCCTCTGAAATCCACCCGCTTTCCTTCCATCAGGGCATCGGAAACGGTGGACAGAAATCCATTGATAACAGCTTCCGTTTCGACTTTAGTCAGGCCGGTCGCCATGGAAATGATATCGACAATATCCGCTTTCGTCATGATACAACCCCTCTTATTTATATATCATCTGAGGTGACGGTGACGGTATCAGTGAACCGATCCACCGACTTATATCACCAAAGACTACATCGAAAAATGTAATCTTTTCCTTTTTGGGTCGAATGATGGATGGCTTCCCTTTCAGGTTTAACTGACAGGTTAAATCTTCTATTCCATCCTCCACGGTACCCAGATGGTCTATGAGTCCCAGTTCCAACGCCTGACGGCCTGTATAGACCCTGCCGTCGGAAAGTTTTCTCACGGTTTCTTTGTCCATGGACCGGGCATCGGCCACGGCAGATATGAACTGGTCATACACATCATCCACCAGCCCCTGATAATACCGCCGGTCCTCAACCGTAAAATCCCTGAAAGGTGAACCCGTATCCTTGTATTCCCCGCTTTTCACCACATGCATATCCACACCGATTTTATCCATTACCTCCGTCCATTGGGGAAAATCCATAATGACTCCGATACTACCGGTCAGGGACCCGGGTAAAGCATAAATGGAATCCGTTGCCAGGGCTATGTAATATCCGCCACTGGCACCCAAGGAGCTCAGCACCGAGATCACAGGATAATCATATTCTTCCTTGATGCGTTTTACAGCATAGTAGAGTTCCTGAGATGCGGCTGTTCCGCCGCCGGGACTGTTGATATGGAGAATCAGGGCTTTCAGATCACGAATGGAACTGATTTCCTCCAAATCTTCAAGGATCGGCTCTGAACTCAGGATGGTCCCCTGAATTTTTACAATACCTATCTGGTCCCCCCGGTTGAGAGATACTCCGGTCCTGTTGTTCCGAATCAGGGTATTGAACATCAATACTGCCGCAACAAAGAGCAGTACCGTGATAATCCAGTCACTTCGTTTCATCGCAGTCTTATTTTATCTCCTGGATAGATGCGGGACGGGTTGATTTCCGGGTTTAATTGCTTTAGCCGGTTTACAGAAACACCGGTCTTCTGGGAAATCCGATGGAGGGAATCCCCTCGCTGTACGGTATACATACTATTTCCGGCCTGGGCAATATTACTTTTGGGAACCCATAAGACCAGTTTTTGCCCGGGATAGATATATTGTCCATAGCGAAGATTGTTCCAGTGCCGGATGTTGGAAGCCTGGGTCCCATACCGCTCGGCAATATGTCCCAATGTATCATTTTTCCGGACGGTATAAATTATTTTTTCATTTTTCGATGAATAATCGGGCAGGGACTGTGAAGAAGCAACGGTTTCACTGTATCCGGGGTTGGGAATGGTCAGGCGCTGACCGATAATGATCGGCTCATTGTTCCTGAGCTTGTTGGCTGTCATGATATCCCGGATCGGCACATTGTACAGACGACTGATACGGGTCAGGGTATCTCCCCGACGGACCACATGGGTTGAATACTGGACGGTATGGACTGTATTAAAGGATTCCAGGGCATTGCTGACCGTTTCCCGTTTTCCTTTGGGAAGGCGAATGGTATACGCATAATTCGGTGTGGAATGCTGACGCAAGTCGGGATTCAGTTCTTTCAATTCCTGATATTTTATCCCTGCCACCCGGGCGATGCTTTCCAGTTCAACACTTTTATCAATAGACAAGGTATCATAGGTCCAATAGTTGGGTGCTGTTTGGGGTACAGTAAAGCCATAGGCTTCGGGATCCCGGGAGATGATAGCCGCAGCCAGAAAAGTGGGGACATAATTCCGGGTTTCTTTGGGAAGGCTGTACATTTTCCAGAAATCCCGGGTCCGGTCCCGCTGAATGGCCCGGTGAATCCGTCCCGACCCGGCATTGTATGCCGCCATCACCAGGTACCAATCGCCGAATTCATTGTATAGATCTTTCAGATGTCGCGCAGCGGCATCGGTAGCTTTCACCGGATCCCGGCGTTCATCCACCCAATAATCTCTTTTCAGGCCATAAATTTTTCCTGTGGAATACATAAACTGCCATAAACCCATAGCCCGGGCATAGGAATACGCATTGGGATTAAATCCGCTCTCAATCATGCTCAGGTAAATCAGTTCTTCCGGCAGGTTATATTGCTTTAAAATTTGTTTGTAAAGAACTTCATATTCACCCATTCGGTTCAACCAGGTCTGAAAACTTTCCCGACCCTGGTTCTGAAAAAAACGGATCAGGCTTTCCACCCGGGAATTGGAGATGATGGGGATGTGCCCATCCCGGTCATCAATAACTTTAAAATTTTCAATGACCATATCTTCTGCCAGATATTCCATGGATTCCCGGAGGTCACTGACAGAAAACTGAGCGTGAAGAGAAACAGCGTTCGGTGCAAAATCCTGGAAATCATGGATCAGTCGTTCAGTAAAATGGGTCATCTCTTCGTATTGGATGGGATCGAGGTTGTTGAAGACTTCAATGTCCGACAGGGCTTCAAAGATAAGTTTCAGCTGAAGCTGAACCTCAAAGGTATCAGCGAAATGTTCAGCAATCAGGGCATTGGCAAAGTGAATTTTCGCTTCATTAAACAGAGCTTCAAAACGGTCTGCCTCATAAAACGTTTCAGCCATAACCGTTTTATCGGTATAGATCGAATCAACGGTTTCCACTGCTTCAAGTGGTTTTTCGATAGGTTCATCCAGAGATTCATGAGTTGCATAAGCGTGGGCAAATACAAATACCGGGACACACACACACAGAATCAATTTTGAATACGTCTTCATAATACCTCACATTTCAGCTAAGGAAGATAGCTGTAACTACCCACAAAGTCAACGATTATGGGCGACGGCTTTCGTTTCTTTTTCTTACATTTTTTTCAGAATACCGGTGGTGGATTTCCCTTTATGATAGGGTAGTGTCATCACCTTTCCTCCCCAGCTGACAATTTCCCGGGCACCGACAATGGTATCCGGTGTATAATCCCCGCCTTTAACCAGGATATCCGGTTTCAGCCAGGTGATAATCTCGAGGGGAGTATCCTGTGAAAAGGGCACCACCAAATCCACTGTGGACAAGGCCAAAAGTATTTCAGCCCGGTCATTTTCATTTTGAAGCGGCCGGCCGGGACCTTTCAGTTTTCGCACGGATGCATCTGTATTGAGACCGATCACCAGGTGATCCCCAAGGGCAGCGGCAGCTGTCAGATAACGGATATGTCCTACATGAAGAATATCAAAACACCCGTTGGTAAAGACAACCGTTTCGCCATTCTGCTGCCAGGTACGGACCTGGTCCCGGGCATTGGCCCAGATATCTTTCAATTCTTCAGGAATCACCTATCCTCCTTGGAATTGCACAGGGGACACAGATCGGCCAGATCCTGTGAACAAAAACGTTCGTAAATATACAGAATTCCCTGCTGATTTACCCACTTTCTCCGCAGTGGATTATTTTTATCCACACCGTGCCGGTTATAGAAGCGCCGGGAGAGACGGTATTCAGGGACAGATACGGATTCAATTCCTTTCAGGATAGTATCCCGCATTCTGTCATCAGTGTTGTACATAGATGCCAGCAACACCGGGACCAGGGCATTCATGGCAAGTTCAACGGAAAGAGTTTCTCCCGGTTCCCGGCAATCAGAAAATCCGGACCGAAAAAAACGGTACCAGAAACGTTTTGAAAATCCCTCATTTTCAATCTGTTCCAAACAATATGCATAGATGGATTTATAGTGCAATTTTCTCATAAAGGCCCCAAGCCATGTCAGCCGGTACTCCGGATACGAGGCAGGTCGCACCCCCATGCGGACCCACCTGAGATCCCGGGGAACCTTCAGTTCTGCATATTTTTCGCCCGGAAGCTGTCCGTCTTTGAATCCTCCCAGGTATTTCAGCAAAGGTATAATGTCGTCTCCTTTCATATTCCCTGAAAAATAGTCCTCCCAGGGAAAGGATAAAAAGAGCCGGTTAAACGCAGAACGGTTGGCCTTTAAGCCGGAGGATTGAAAGAGTCCCCACCAGCAAAGCAGGTCCAAGCCAAAACGGGCACGACGACGGCGGATATAATCCACCTTCAGGTTCAGCCGTTTCATCCCGGACGATTTCAGAATCCGAAAAAAATCCTCCAGATTTTCCCGGGATGGATAACAGACAGCTTCAAATGAAGTATCATTCAGCGCTTCATAGTCTGCCAAACACACCGGAATCTGTTCTTTCCGGCTGTTTACCACAACCCGCGAGTGATCGATACGGGAAAAAATCACATGGAGTACAACCCGGTTATAGGCTGGATCCCGGTGATGTCCATGATAATACCAGTCTCCGTTTTGGTAATGGATTTCAATATCCCCCTCCCGGATCGTACCTCCGATAAAAAGCAGGGCATCCCTGAAATCCGGACCTTCATAGTGATTCCAGGTACCGGGACTCACCACCTGGATCAGTTCACCATCGAGGGTTTCCAGTTTTTGTTTCCACAGGGATGTCATCCAAAGCTTCTGAAGTCTTTGCTCAGGAATATACACCCGGTCCGGTTCGAACAACTGGGAATACAATTCAAATTTCACGGCAGATAGTTCTGTTTTCTCAAAAAATCCTTAAAGAGTGTCTCTGTTTGCTGCAGAAGCTCATCCCGTTCTTTAACAGAAAGGTTTCGTGTTTCCAGGGGAGGTAAAATATTCATGATAACCTTGCCCGGCCGCACCCATAGGGATCCCACCGGTGTTATATCCCCTGTACCCCGGAGAATGACCGGGAGGATGGGAAGCTGATGTTCCAGTGCCAGCACAAAAGCCCCCTTTTTGAAAGGGAGAATTTTTTTTCCACCGTAACGAGTCCCTTCAGGAAACACACAGATGGAAAGATCGTGTTGCCGAAGTTTTTCAAAGGTAGTATTCATGGACTCAATGGCTTCATCGCTTTTGGAGCGATCCACAAAGGGGAAAAGGAGTTTTTCCATCACAAATCCCACCAGGGGTAATTTCAGTAAGCTAATTTTGGAAACCATCCGGAAATTGAGGGGGACTTTGGCAAAGATGACAAAAATATCCAGAGCACTTTCATGGTTACTGACAATCACATAGGAGGATTGCCGGATATTCTCACGGCCATGGATTTCGACACGGATGCCTGCTGCCAGGAGATTCCACCAAGCCCAAAAACGGATAATTCTGTTAATGACAGGATGTTTAAAGGGAAATGGGATAAGTGCCAGGCATGCCAGTCCGCAAAGAAGAGTTGATGCAAGCAGATTTGCGACAGACCACAGGGATCGTAAAAAAGTGAGAAATCGGAGTATCATGGCATCTCTGGTTTGACGTTATTATCGAATCTAAGCGATGATGTCAAAACCGGTATATTTTTTCAGAACATCGGGAATGCGGATGCTTCCATCCTCATTCTGGTAATTCTCCAGGATAGCAATGAGAAGCCGCGGTGTAGCCACGCCCGAGCCATTCAGTGTATGCACAAAACGATTTTTACCGTCCGAATCTTTAAACCGGATCTGACTTCGCCGGGCCTGAAAATCCTCGAAATTGCTGCAGCTGGAAACCTCAAGCCATTTTTCTTCAGCCGGGGACCAGAGCTCGATATCATAACACTTGGCGGCTGCAAAGCTCAAATCGGCGGAACATAATTCCACCACCCTATAAGGCAGTTCAAGTCTCTGGAGGATCACCTCAGCATGTCCCACCAGTTTCTCCAGGATCTCATAGGACTCATCCGGGTGGCAGAACTGAACCAGCTCAACCTTATTAAACTGGTGCAGGCGCTGAAATCCCCGGGTATCCTTGCCATAGGAGCCGGCTTCACGGCGAAAGCACCCCGAATAGGCGGTATATTTGACCGGAAGGTCTTCCAGGGGGATCATTTCTTCCCGGTGAATATTGGTCACCGGCACTTCAGCCGTGGGAATCAACCACAAATCGTCCTCATTCAGATAATACATGTCCTCTGCCATCTTCGGTAACTGTCCTGTACCGGTGGCACTGGCTGAATTCACCAGAAACGGGGGATAGATCTCTGTATAGCCATGTTCCAGGGTATGTACATCCAGCATAAAATTCAACAAAGCCCGTTCCAGCCGGGCACCCTTGCCGGTATACAGGGGAAATCCGCTCCCACTGATTTTGGCACCCCGATGAAAATCAAAGAGTCTTAGAGATTCTCCCAATACCAGATGATCTTTGGGAGTAAAGGAAAAGTCCCGAAAGGTCCCATGGCGGCGGACTTCCACATTGTCCTTTTCCGTCTGTCCAACAGGGACTGATTCGTGGGGTGTATTGGGCAGACGGAT
>LGGY01000263.1 GCA_001509335.1 Fidelibacterota bacterium 46_43 | reverse complement strand
TCAAATTTATCAATCTGCCACCAGTTTGTACGATCCGCATCTATACCATTACCGGTGAACTGGTAAACACATTGCATCATAACAGCTCCATGTGGGATGGCAGTGAAAATTATAATTTGCTGAATAAAGATAATATGGAACTGGCTTTTGGTATGTATTTGTGGCATGTAGATGCATCTGCATCGGGACTTGGAACTAAAATCGGAAAATTTGCGGTGATCAAATGAAAAGTAAAATTGTTAGTATATTTCTCATCTTATTGTTCATGGTGACCCCGGGTTTTGCTGTTAATAAAGTGGGGACCTCGGTTGCACAATTTCTGAAAATCGGAACATCGGCTCGGGCCCTCAGCATGGGTGAAGCGGCTGTTGCCGATGTCCGCGGACTGGAAGCCTTACATTACAATGCGGCAGGGCTGGCACATCATCAGATCCAGGAGGCGATGTTTACCCAGAGTGACTGGTTGGCATCCACCGGCTACCTGTATGCCGCCGGCTCCATGAATTTGGGGCGCTTTGGCGCCGTGGGTGTGAATGTTGCACATCTGGATTACGGAGAAATGAGTGTCCGGACCGAGGCCATGCAGGATGGAACGGGAGAATATTTTTCAGCTCAGGACCTGACCATCGGCCTGACCTATGCCAACCGGCTAACAGACCGGTTCAGTATGGGTGGACAGGTTAAATTTATCCGCCAGGAAATCTGGCACATGAGTGCTAGTACGATGGCCGTGGATATGGGAGCCCTTTTTATTCTTCCCTTAAAAAATTTCCAATTAGGGATGAGCATTACCAATTTTGGAGGGAAACTTCTCTTGTCCGGCAGGGATGTCCGCTTTTATGAAGATCCCGACGAAGAGATGTTCGGAAATAATGATCAGATTCCAGCCATTTATGAACTGGACCGTTGGCCCCTGCCCATCATTTTTCGCATTGGTTTGTCCGGTGATGTGTTTTCCACGGAGAAACTGACGCTCCGCATGAATGTGGATGCGTTGCACCCCAGTGATAACCTGGAGTATATCAACCTTGGGACAGAACTGGAGATGTTCAGAACCGTCTTTCTGAGGGCAGGCTACCGTCAGCTTTTTCTTAAGGATGCCGAAGGTGGCTTATCTTTTGGCGGAGGCCTGTACTATCCTGTAACACCGGCTCTAAAGATCAAGGCAGATTATGCCTGGTGTGATTATGGCCGGCTTCATCAGGCTAAAATGTTTACTCTGTCGCTCGTTTACTGAGTCCGAAATACATTGCATAAAAAAGAGTCGTGATCCACACGGCTCTTTTTTTTATGAGCTGAATATTTTCAGTCAGAGCTTATTCAGCTATTTGTTCAAATCCCCGGGCTTTAAGGTCTGCATAGATGATGACGACCATAGCAGCGACAATGATGAAATAGATAAGAGCCATCAACCATTCCCCAAAGATGAGTTTCCCCAGTCCAAAAAGGCTGGAATAGACCATGATCACACCGCAGATCCAATCCAGAAACATTCTTCCAAACCCCTTATCACCCTGCACATCGGGGAGTTTTTCAGCAATGGCTTTCCATCCGATTCCTCCGGGATGGACTTTTCGGTAGAATTCCAGAAGCTTTTCCTCTTTCACGGGACGGGTCAGCCAGGTTACAATGAGCCAGATGAGGGTTGTCCCGAAGACGGTAGGATAGAGGGTGATAGGGGATTGCATGCCGAAACCGTAGCGGGCAATGGGGTAAATGATCAGGGGGGCAATCAGTGCAGAAATCTCGCTCCATGCATTGATACGCCACCAGAACCACCGGAGCAATAAAACCAGCCCGATACCGGCCGAAGCATTGATGATAAATTCCCAGGCACCGGATATGGTTGTTAAAAAATATTTTGTGATAATCAGAGAAAGAACTGTCATCAGAATCAACCCGATCCGAGAGATCAGGACATAATGTTTTTCTCCGGCGTCGGGCTTGATGAAACGGCGGTAAAAATCATTGATCAGATAGGAGGTCCCCCAGTTGAGCTGGGAAGCGATTGTGGACATATAGGCTGCCAGGAAAACGGCAATCAGGAGACCCAAAAGACCGCTGGGCAGATATCTCATCATCAGTTTAGGATACATCCGTCCCGGATCCACTGTGTTTTCATATTTTTC
>LGGY01000160.1 GCA_001509335.1 Fidelibacterota bacterium 46_43 | reverse complement strand
ACTACTCGTCCTTTCTTTTCCAAAGAGCAGCTATTACTACAATAGGAAAGTGAGGATTATCCTGGTCGGTAAACCACCTAATAGAACTCGCGGTTTCTGTAATAAGAGAGACGGAACAATGATTACCGAGAGATACTCCTGGAGATTTTCTATTTCAACGATCCATATGATCCAAGGTATTACTTGAAAGTCCTCGGCAGTAAGAAACTGAGCAAGTATCTACTGAACGAGATGGGAATAATAGTCAACCACAAGAAACTGCACAGACTGAGAAAGAAGCTGAGGATCGTAAGGAAGTACTACACCAGACATACGCATCCTGTAAGACGTTCCACAGTGCATAGACTGAATAGACCCGGAATACTCTGGGAAGCAGACATTAAGGTAATATCCACCATTACTGAAGGAAACATCGCTTTACTGGACATAATAGACGTCTATTCAAGGGAAATCGTAGGTTCGTTCATTGGAAACAGCTGTAAGAGTAGTTAGAACGGACAATGGAACACAGTTCAAAGCCAATGCAGTCAGAAAGTTCTTTGAAAAGCTCAATATAATCCAGGAGTTCGGTTACAGACACAATTCGGATTCTCAAGCTCCCTCGAGGGAGGAGCGCCACGTAGTGGCGGAGTGTGTTGGTCTTTGTATACAAGAAAAGTCGATGCTCTGAAATAGTCCTATAAAAACGGTTGTTCGATGTTCGTTCTTGGTTGCTGGCATTGCTCTTCCCAGCGATTAGCGGGTCCTTGATTCTAAGAGCCCAGCGTGTCTTGATAAGCGGATCTTCCAGCCGCTTTGCTCACTCGTCCGAAGCAGGCGACATTGCGCCAATGTTTTATTCTTCCTCGCGTCACCAGACTGGCTTCATACCATGATATTATTCTTCATGGTAGGCACCACACTTATTTGATAGAGAAAGCAAGAAGGGAAGTGAAGAGATGGAGATGCAGAAAGACGAGTTCTACAGACAATCTAAAAACCCCAAGAACCTCCACATTCTCAACAGAATTGTGGATGCTGCGAGAGAAGACGGAAGGATCGTTTCGGTCATCTCTTACGGATCATATACGAGAGAGGATTTTGACAAGTTTTCAGACATAGAGTTCTATATATTCATTAGGGATGATTCAGCTGACACCTTCAACGATGAACAATGGCTCAGAGAGGTTGCTCCGGTGGAGTTCTACTTCACAAACTCTCACGGCGTTAAGACTGCGGTCTTTTCGAAGTTCTTTGTGAGAGGAGAGTTCCACTTCCACTCAGAAAAAGAAATCTCTGTCCTCGATACCTGGAGAGGCGTTGTCCTTCCTGGTAAATTGGAAAAGACAGTCCTTCTCGACAAATCCGGTGAATTCAGAAAGAAAACTGAGGAATTCTGCAAGACCTTTCCCACTATCGATGAAGAAGCTTCCTTCAAGCAGAATTACCTGGAACTCGCCAATGGAATCATCATGGAGTGGGGAGTTCTCAGCAGAAAGGATCTTTTCAGAGCCAGCACGATCCACAGCATGAATCTTCACTATCTCGCCAGACTCTTGTCGCTTTTGCACGGTGAGACTGACCATCTGTATTCGCCAAGACTTCTTGAGAGATTCTTGAGTAGGACAGAGTTTGAAAACTTTTCCAGCTGCTTTGCCAGTTTGAATTTCGATTCTCTTAGGACGGCTCTTGAGAACACGGCTAGATTCTCTGCAGAACTCTCAAAAAAGAGCCGAGACAGAGACATAGCCAGAGCAACAGAAGCTCTCCTGGAGAGGGTTGTGATGAGGTCTTACAGACTGGAAGGCGTCATCTCAGACGGTATGAAGGTATTGTTGATAAAGCATTCGGGGAACGACGGGAGACCTGACGACTGGCTCTTCCCCGGCGGAGGAAAACTCTCCGGAGAATCTGATGAAGCGGCAGTTAAAAGGGAGATTCTTGAAGAAACCTGCCTCGACATCGAACCCCAAGGAATAATTGCAGAGATCGAGCTGCCGGAAGACGGATTGTACTACTCTGCGAAGATGTTTCACTTTGAATGTGACGGTTCTTCGGTTCCTTCTCCCGGATCGGAGCCGGAAGATGAAGATGAAGCCTATTACAGAATTTCCGAGGTGAAGTGGATCGATCTCAGCGATCTATCGCAGATCCCCGTTGAATACAGGAGCTATCCCCACATGCCCGAAAGACTTAAAGCGATAAGAGAGCACTTGCTGAAACGCCGGAAACTATAGGAAAGAACCAAACTCCCCGAGGCTCCAGACATTCATAGGGAAACTATTCGAAGATTACATAGTCCGTGAATTTGAGTCCGACAACTTGATCAATATCGTATTTTGCAGTAGAAGGAGCTTCCACCCGGATCTCCTCTTTGCCAAGCACGATACGATAATCAAGTATGTTTCCTAGATAGACCTTCTTCCTGACTTTACCGGTAACGTGGCCCTCCCGAGGAGATACCAGTTTCACATTTTCCGGCCTTACTGCAAATACTCGTTGCATACCGGCTGAGAGTTGCTCTGGACTGTAATTTATGTCAAAAGGAGTATCGTCATCTGCGTCGAGAAATCTAGCGCACAAACCGTCTCCTTTCGATATCAGTTCTATTCTCAGGAAATTTATCAGCCCGATGAAGTCTGCGGCGAATTGATTCTCTGGTCTCTCATACAGCTCTCTCGGTGTCCCCAGCTGCTGAACTGTAGCCTCATGCAGTAGCAGGATCCTGTCTGACATTGCCATAGCTTCTGCCTGATCATGAGTCACGTAGATTATTGTGACTCCGATTCTTCTCTGAATGTCTTTGATCTCGAACCGCATTTCCTCTCTCAGTTTGGCGTCAAGATTACTTAGCGGCTCGTCGAGAAGCATCACGTCGGGTTCCATAATTAGCGCCCTTGCCAGTGCAACCCTCTGCTGCTGCCCACCGGAAAGCTGGTGAGGATATCGACTCTCCATACCCTTCAACTTGACTAGCGAGAGAACCCTCATCACTCTATCTCTGATATCGGCGGATTTCACCTTACTTATCTTCAAAGGATAAGCTACGTTCTTGAAGACATCCATGTGGGGCCAGACTGCGTAGTTTTGAAAGACCATTCCAACATTCCTGTCTTCGGGTGGAACGAAGACTTTCTTCTCAGCAGATGAAACCAGCCGGTCGCCTATGAAGATCTCTCCGGCCGTAGGCATATCAAACCCGGCGATCATTCTAAGAGTTGTTGTCTTCCCACAGCCCGAAGGTCCGAGAAAGGAGAGAAATTCATGATCTATTATCTCCAGGCTGATATCGTTGACAACATTGACTTCTCCGAATGATTTTGAAAGGTTCTTGAGGACAACTCTGGACATTCACATCACTCCCTAGATCCCGGCCTTGCCCTTTGTCAACCACTTGACAAAGAGGTTGCCTACAATTACTATAACAAGCAGAATAGTGGCAAATGCAGAGGAAATTTGAACATAACCCGCTTCCTGCATCTCGAAGATTGCAACGCCTATCGTTACTGTCTTGGGCCCCCACAGGAGTATCGACATGGTCAACTCCCTCAAGGTAGGCATAAAGATTAGAAACCAGCCGGCGACGAGACCCGGCCTTATCAAAGGTACGACGATATCCTTAAGAGAAGTCAGCCAGCTGCCTCCGGAGATCCTGGCGGCCTCTTCAAGCGAGGGATGAATCTGCTCCAGAGAAGCGGAAGTAGTCCTCACCGCAAAGGCCACATAACGGGCAATATATGCCAGCAATATTATCCAGAATGTATTGTAGAGGTTTATTCCATACTTGCCCGACCAGGCGAGAATCATAGCTATCGCAACAACCGTTCCCGGCACTGCGTAGGGGAGTTGCGAGACGGCCTCGAGAGCCTTCCTTCCTCGAATCTTCGTCTTCACACTGATATAAGCAATCAGTGATCCTAAAACCATGCAGACAGTGGCTGCAGAGATCGCAAGCAAGAAGCTGTTCTTGAAGGCGTCCTTCGTCAAGGCATATTCAAAGAGAATATATCGGTAGTTCTTAAGTGTGAGGTTATCCCAGGTAATCTTGGCCCCCCACGCGTCGAGAAAGGATGTGAGACTGATAGAAACGAAGGGCATGATAACTGTCACGAAGACAACGAGAAAAGCAAGTATCAGGATAGGTATCTTCCAGCGACGCAAGTCAAGCTTCGTTGGCCTCATGCTCTTTCCCGAAATCAGCGTGTACTGCTTCTTCTTCAGATAAAGGTTGTTCAACAACAAGGCTCCGACTGAGATAGACATCAGCAAAATTGAGAGTGCAGAAGCCATTGCGATTCCCGTTAATCCCCGACGCATATATGAGTAGATCATGGTCGTGAGGACATACACTCTACCCTGCATACCTATCAGCGCGGGAATCCCGAAGTTAGCGATTGTCGAAGCAAAAACAAGAAGCGCGCCTCCCGCAATGCTTGGAGCGACAAGCGGCAGTGTAATGTCTCTCATAATCCTCATCGTCTTCGCGCCACAAGTCCGAGCGGCCTCTTCCAGAGTGGGATCCATCCTTTCGAGAGCTCCGGCTACAGTTATGAAGACGAACGGATAGAGATAGAGAGTCATAACCCATATGAGACCGGGCATGGTGTTAACGTCAAAGACATGGCCTTCAAGTCCAAAAAGCGATGCTGCCCAGGAATTGATGTATCCATTTCTCCTGTTGAGAAGCTGAGACCAGGCGATCGCTCCAACAAATGGAGGAATCATATATGGAAGAATGAACAAGGTCTTAAATAGCTTCGCGAAGGGGAGATTAGTCCTCGTCACGAGCCATGCCAAAGGAGCTCCCAGCAGAACCGAGAACAGAGATGTGAAAAAACCCAGCTTCAAACTGTTGAAGAGAGCCGTGTAGTTCCTATTGGCCTGAAAAACGGTAACATAATTCTGAAAAGTGAAGACCCCGTCGGCCTTCAAACTGTTTATGAACAACAGCGTGAAAGGAAAGACTATGAGAACTCCAATTATCACGAAAGTACTTCCAAGTATCAGCGGATCGGCTCTAAACCTCTTATGATACATGAGATCACTCTCCAGGGCAAAATGAAAGGCCCGGTCGCCACACCGGCCGGGCCTCGCCTTTCTAGAACAACATTATGTCTGCAAACTTCGTGTTTATCTCTGTGGTGAGCTCTTCAATTGCCTTCCAATCGATTTTCATGGCCTGATCGAGAATCTCTCCTGCAGGTGGCGTGTTTGGCGGAGGATTGACATCGTTTCTGATAGGCACCAGAGATCCCAGCTCTACCAGAGCTTTCTGGCCCTTTTCGGAAAGAATGTAATTGATGAAAATCATTGCAGCTTCCATATTGTCAGTGTTTTTCATCACGGCAACAGGGCTTGGAATTGCAACCGTTCCGTCCTTTGGATAAACAATGTCTATCGGGCTGCCGTTTTCTCTGAGCCCTCTAGCAATGTAATCGAGTGTCATACCGATCGGGAACTCGCCCGCAGCGACTTTCTGTGCAACATCACTGTTTCCCCTGACGACTACCGTCTCATTTTTTCTCAAATCTTCAAAGTATTCCCAGCCATAGTTGATTGCCAACGCCCCTACTGCGGCAACAGCAGCCCCAGAATACTCGGGATTGGGAATCACGAAGTTATCGTACCACTTCGAATCGGTCAAGTCTGTCCAGGATTGCGGAGCAGTTTCCGGTGTGAGTTCATTAGTGTTGTAGGCGATGACCATGTTTATGAGCCTTCCGGCGTAGTAATAGTTCTCGGGATCCTTGAAGTTATCCGGAAGTGCATTTGCTTCTTCTGGAAATATTTGCGCCAGGAGTCCCTGCTTCTTGAGAGTCTCATAGTAGGAGAACTCTGCCACCCAGATGACATCTGCCTGCAGATTACCACCCTCAACTTCTGCTGCGATTTTTGTCTGGATGGTGCCCGTCCCGGACCTGAAGACCTCGACCTCAATAGTCGGGTTCTCCGCCATGAAAGCATCGCTAATAGCCGTCATAATCTCTGTCGGAACCGAAGTGTAGAGCATAATCTTCTCTACTCCGAAGAGCATTGCTACACAGATCAATAGCACGAAAGTGATAGCAAGTTTTCTCATAGACTACCTCCTCAAATTGGATTTGGAGACTAATGTTTCCCGTTGAATCCAAAGATATCGGGTATCTCATCGAGTTTCTTCAGAGCCTTGAGTTTCTCCTCATCTCTCTCGGCAATATACAGAACAAGAGCATTCAATATCGCCATAGGTACGACCAGTGAGTTGAGCAGCGAGACGGGACCTCTGTTAGCAACTAACGTAACTTCCGATTTGAGTGCAAGTTCAGAGACGCTGCTGTGAGTCAAAGCTATAGTAGGTATGCAATTCTTTCTTGCATAGTCGAAAGATCTCAGTATATCTTGCGAGCAACGAAAGAAACCAATTCCAAAAAGAACATCCTCGTCTTTCATTAGCAGCAGAGTCTCGTAGAACGCCTTCCCGCCGACGGTAACTGGCCTAGTATCGATCTGCATCCTTCTGAACCTGAATTCCAGAAATTTGCAGAGGGCTTCCGAAACTCCCTGACCTGCAATGAAAACTCTCTGTGCGTTCTCTATCAAATCCACCGCCTTATAGAACTCGTCGGCCGATACCTTAGAGATGCCATCTTTCAAATTCTCGACTTCTGTTGTGAGAAGTCTATCAAAAGTTGTCTCTCCGGACTTGATCTTTTGAACGGTAGCCGACATCTTTTCGGCGGGAGTGAGTTTCTCCTTGATCAAATTCTGACTATGCTCTCTAAGCTCGCTGAAGCCTGAGTATCCAAGAGTTTTGGCAAACCTTATTACGGTGGTCTCACTTACCCCTAGTCTCTCTCCGAGTTCCCTAGGAGAGACAAAGGCAGTGTTCTCCCAGTTCTCCAGAATGCTGTCTGCGATCAGCCTCTGAGATTTTGAAAGAGAGGGGTAGACCTCACGAACTCTATCAAGGATTTTCATGCTCTTGTTCATAGATCCTCCATACTTCAAAGACTTGAGAAACACTTCCCTGTGCCATTCACGAGACAATCATAGACCCTTTTTGTTTTCCCAACGTAATCTTTGCTCCTGTCAAGTGCAAAGCCTCTCCCCACTGCACTGACAACTTCATACTGTTCAAGTTGTTTCCTGTATTTTTTCAGAAGATCTATTGCACTTCTGGGTGGAGCGCTTCTGCCGTCGAGAATGAGATGTACCAAAATCCTATCAGCTCCATTCAGACGGGCCGCTTTGCATATTTCAAGCAACTCTTTGATGTTGCCGTGAGAGCTGGACTCCGAAAGAACTCCTATCGCGTGAACCGATGCCCCGCTTTCTGTGTTAGCTATTGCATCCTTAAGTGTCTTGTTATTTTCTAGCCCTCTTTCCATCTCCCTAACAAGCCGTAACTCATCCTGCTCGATCACTCTGCCGGCTCCCATAGTGAGGTGACCGGTCTCCGAGTTGCCGCTTCTGCCAGAGGGAAGACCTACTGCTTGTTCACTGGCCCTGAGTCTGGTAAATGGATAGTTCTCCTTCAGGAAATCCAGACTCGGAGTCTCGGCAGCTTCCAGAGGATTGATCCTCGGATCTCTATTTCCTTCTCCCCAGCCATCAAGGATCACAAGCACAACGCCACTGGAAACAGGGATATCCTTGATCAGGCACGATCCTGTCATCTCAGGCGGTTTATCGATTCCCATAAGGGAAAGAATAGTGGGAGCAATATCAGCGAGTGAACCACTATCTGCAATGACACTGTGTTTTCCTAATTTACGATTGACAACTACGAACGGCACTGGGGCAGTCGTGTGCGACACCGATGGAGAACCGTCCTCGTTCCTTCCCCTCTCCATCAATCCATGATCGGCTGTGATAATTAGGGTTCTACCCAACGCAATTGCCTGCTTGTAGACCTTCCCAAGAGCGGCATCAATTTCGGCGGCCGCTTTGATCTTCAGCTCCATTTCATTCAGGTGGCCAATCACATCACCTGCAGGGAAATTCACGATAATGAAGTCGTAGTTATCCATTGCCTTTACAAGCGAAGAGCCAATCTCTGAGCTTCTCATTTCAGGATGCCTTTCGAAATTCCTCCAGCTGGGAATTATCTCCGCTTTCTGCCCCGGAAAGAGCCTGCTCCTTCGTCCGTTGAAAAAGAACGTAACATGGGACTCCTTCTCTGTCTCGGTTATCAAGAGCTGTTTGAAACCCGCCTTGCTTAGCACTCTGCCTAGAGTAACGGAAGGCCTTACAGGTTCGATGATCGACTTGATGTGAGAAAACTTCTCGTGGTATTCAACAAGAGGGAGAAAACGGAGGTGGTTGAAACGGGCAACATGAAAGCGTTTAAACTCTGAGTCAACTAAACTTTCCGTTAACTGGACTTCTCTCTCCCCTCTCCGACAGCAAAACAGAACTGTATCGCCGTCGGAAATCCTGCCGATAGCCCTGCCTCCTCTGCAGGATACCAGAGGCTCTATCCAATAGTCGGTTATTCCCTCTTCCTCGTATTGATCACGGATTAGCTCTTCAAGAACCGGATACTCTTTGTCAAACATTCTCGAGCATCTCCTTCCACCCGGAAGTAACGGTCCTGTTCTCTCGCAGAACTTGCATACCGTCTCCCGGTGCGAATCCCTCGATTGTTAACGTCCCATCGTAAATACTCGCTAGTTCCCTGAGAACAGGAAAGAAATCGAACTCTCCTCTAAGCAACGGAGTATGAACCTTTGTCAAAGTGGCATTGCTCACGTGGACGTTGAAAATCTTCCGCAGCTTGCTCATGTAATCAACTATCAATCCATTCAGAACCTCCTGATCGACCTTATTCTTGAAGCACGAAGCGGCGTGAGCAACATCAAAGGTGGTACCCATGCAATCGAAATCCACGTACTCAAGCAACGAATTTAAGTCTTCCGGTTCTGTGATAATTTCCATCGGTTTCTTCTCCATAACTTCCACAGCTACTTTTAGACCAGACTTCCTTGCCATCTTGGCAATCTCCTGAAATGACTCAAGCTGCACTTCAAAGTAGTCTCCTGGTCTATCCTTTGAAGAAGACATGTGTCCGGGATGAACAGTGACAACCTCGACTCCAAGTCGAGTTGCGATCTCAAGCGCCTCGAAAGTCTGTCTCATCGACTCTTTACGTATTCCCGGATTAGAAGAGGTGATATTAACGTCTCTACTCGGGGAATGTAGAGTTCGTTTAAGATTGAAACCGTCTAGCAACTGCCTTATCTCTGACAGGTCGTTCTTATCTCTCCACAGATGCTCAACCCATATCTCAACACCAGAGATCTTCTCGTCCGCAAAAATCTTCAGAGCCTTCTTAAGAGAAAAGTCGATAAGTATGTTCGAACTGAAAAGAAAATCCATAAATGCATCTCCAAATGAAGCATTTGCTTCACTCTCGTGTGAGTCTCGGCACAATATGAAGCTATCGCTTCATCCATAGAATACCACATTCTCTACTGAAACAAAAAACCTTTTGAGAGCGAAATCAAGAGAGAGAGTGCGAGTATAAAATCTGGGGTCTGGCGAACAGAAGCGATTGACCAATTCAAGATAATCAGTACTACTGAGGTTGTCATGCTGATTGCGATTTTTCGAGGGGACAGACAATGGAAGACCTGTTTGTCCCCACATTTTGGAGGATGCATAACTTCTGCTATTGTTGATTTCGCAGGACAGATTCATGGTCTGGGATGAAGGACGGCTCTTGCTTCAGCATGACGGACTGTGATGTCTTTTGCTTTCGGGTCTTCAGCTTGCAACTTGGAACTGACAACCTGTAACTGTCCAAGATCTTGGACGGTCAACGGAGGACGGCTCTTGTATGAACCATAGTGGTATGCTAAGAGCCGTTGTGGGTGGTACGTGGTAGGTGGTTGGTCAAGAGCAAAAAATCAGTTGCAAGATGCAAGTTGTGAGTTGTAA
>LGGY01000120.1 GCA_001509335.1 Fidelibacterota bacterium 46_43 | reverse complement strand
AAACGGTCCCGTGTTGAGAGAAGAATGATATCCCTCAAACCCTGTTCATTGGTGGCCTCATACCAGCGTTTTTCAAAGTCTCGTTTTTGTACTATCTGTGCAATAGCTGCCAGTGCTCTTAAATGAAAACTCCGCTGGTCCCGGGACCCGGCAATGACAAAAACGGTTTTAACTCCCGGGTAATCCTCCGAAAATTGAATCCCTTCTTTGGCTCTGATAATGAGTAATTCAAAGCGGTTGGATCCCTCAACGATCACATGGGGAACTGCCAGGGAGGGTGTTAACAGGGTGCTGCCTTCTTCTTCCCTTTTTTTCAGGAGCTCTGTCAGTTTCTTCTCATCAATATTCAGGCGTTCTGAGAGTTTTTTTGCACTGAGTCGGAATAATTCATCCCGGGAAACCGTTCCTTTCAGGTCCAGAATGGGGGCTTTTTCAACCAAATGATCAAAACGGTCCATGCTGATATCATCCCTTTCCCGGATAATTTGTTTTAGTTCATCTTCCAGGGTGCCGGTAACCAGTTGTTTATTTGTAATCCGTGAGACAAGATGAAGAAGGGCAGATTCTTTACTAACCATTTTACGGGCGAAAAACCAATAATAAGCAAAGGCTACCAAAATAAGGGCGGCGCTGATCAGATAGGCATCGGTTCCGACTTCATATAATACGTAGATCAAACCAATCACCCCTGCGATTTGAAGCCAGGGATAGAAGGGAGATTTATACAGGGGCCTGTAATTGTGAAGGGCACTTTCCCGCAAAATGATAACTCCCAGACAGGCAAGGATATAGGTCAGCATTAACACTGTTGAGGCGGCTTCGACAAGGATTTTTAATTCAAGCAGAAGGCTGAGGATCATGATTAATCCGGTTACCATAACTGCGACATGAGGTGTTTGAAACCGGTTGTTGATTCGGGAGAGTGGTTTGGGTAACAGTTTGTCGCGGCTCATGGCAAGCAAATAGCGCGAGGCGGACATGATTCCTGCATTGGCTGTCGATACAAAGGCGAGAATAGCTCCGATACTCATGGCAATAAAACCTGTTTGCCCCAAAAGTTGTTCACCCCCAAGCGATATGGGAATCAGTGAGTTGTCAAGTTTTTCCGGATCTAACACTCCGCTGGTTACAGTGATGGTCAGGGCATAAATGATCATGACGGTTGTCAGGGAAAGCAGAATTCCACGGGGCATGTTTTTTCCGGGATCCCGGACTTCCTCGGCCATACTGGCGACCTTCAGTAAGCCCCCGTAAGAGACGAATACCAGTCCCGTTGCCGAGAAAACCGGTGCAATTCCTTTCCGGGCAAAAGGGATCAGGTGGGACGTGTTGATTTTTGGGAAACCGATGATGATATAGAGTATCAGTAAGATGAGAAGTCCGGCAACAAGCCAAGTTTGTGCCCGGGCAGCCTGTTTGACTCCCAGAGTGTTCAGGATGACAAATAAAATGACGAGTCCGGCACCAATCAATAAACCGTTTAAATCGATAATTAACCGGACAAACGTCGCCATCCCAACAATGGCAAAAGAACTTTTCAGTGTCAGGGAAAACCAGCTCAACAGGCCGGCAACAGAACCTACGGCTGGCCCAAAGCCCCGCATCACAAAGAAATAATCACTCCCGGCTTTTGGCATGGCCGAGGAAAGTTCAGCCATACTCAAGGCACCGATTCCTGCCAGCAAACCGGCCATCACATAAGACCATATCACAGCCGGACCGGCGACGGAATGAGCCAGCCCCGGCAGAATGAAGAGTCCAGAACTGATCATTGCCCCGGTGGCAATGGTAAAGACATGGACCAGCTTTAATCCTTTGTTAAGATCGGAAGAGGCATGTTCTGTCATTGTTTTTTCCATATTATGTGTTATGATGCATTTTACGATGTTGTATAAATATAAAAAGGACAGGGTTCGAAATGAAATAAAATGATTCAAGGTGAGGAGCAAAACATTAAAAGAATGTAACCAACCATCAGGGAAAATGCTGAAAGTGTAAAAAAAAGAGGAGCACTTGAAAGTGCCCCTCATCTGAAGCTCTCTTTTGTGAAACATACTTATTTCATAAACACTATTTTCATGGTTTGAGAGAAGTTTTTGGTCTGCATGCGGACGATATACACACCGGACGAGATTTCTTTACCATGAAAGTCAGTACCATCCCAGACCAGGTCATAATACCCGGTTGATTGATATGTGTTCACCAGAGTCTGTATCAGCTTGCCTGACAGGTCAAATATTTGGATGATTACATGTGTATCTTCCGGAATCTGGTAAGGAATCGTGGTGTGTGGATTGAAGGGGTTGGGGAAATTTGCGCTGAGTTCGAAATGACCCGGAGTACCGTTACGTCCTAAAATGCCGGTTGTATGGGCATCCAGGGCGGGTGTAGGTTCCGACATGTTGCCGTGATGATCCACAGCAGCCAGGCGGTAATAGTAATGTGTTCCAGGTTGTACGTTTGAATCCACGTATAGTGTATCGACCAGATGGATCAAAGGATCAGAGATCGTGGGATCAAAGGCAGGATCCGTTGATTTCCAGAGGATATAATAAGCGAGATCCGGATCGTTCGGTGCTCTCCATGAGAGTTGTAATTCATGATCGGACAGCCAGTTTGCCACTAGTCCGGCCGGGACAGCCGGGGCGAGGTTATCAATAGAATATCCCTGTAGTACAGGACTGATATACCGGCCGTCGGGAAATGCAGAAATAATTCTGAAGTCATGGATTCCATCCCCGTTGACCGAGGAATCGGAAAGGGTATGGACCAGAATTTCGTACGCGTCCATGGCATAAGCCGCCATGGAGTTGGCCGCAATCCATTCCCCGTCAAACCGGATTTCCACCGTGTAAAGCCCCAGCGTATCCGCGATGCTTTTTCCTGCAGGTTCTGCAGGACGGGTGTCAAAAAAGCTCCGGTTGAAATGAACGGTAACCCAGCCACCCTGATCTTCGGGGACATCCATAACAGATAGAATCATGGCGGAAGCACTGATTTCTGCTGTGATGTAGTTTTCTTTTACAG
>LGGY01000262.1 GCA_001509335.1 Fidelibacterota bacterium 46_43 | reverse complement strand
GTTTTCCACCGACGCGTTCAGCAAGCATGGGTGTTTTTGGGTTCTCCTCAGAAGTCAGTGATAAATCTGCCCAGGTATAGCCCTTCTCTTTTGCGCGTTTGATCATTTCGGAAAATAACATCAAGCTGACACCGCTGCCCCAGTATTCAGGCAGCACCAATACGCTTTTTATCGCCAAACATTTCGGTTGGAGGTTTCTGCAACTGTTTCATCCGTTCAGGGAGTAAAGGCGGCACCCATAATGGGTCATCTTTGTAGATTTGCCATGGGAAGGTGGCGAATCGCCGCCGTTGGTGCTGTGCTTCAACTTTTTCGATGCTGATTGGACTCACAATGACTCCTGAGCTTTGACAGTTTTAAAAGGATATTTTTTTGACAAAAATCCCCTGGTTTGGGATTATAAACCAGGGGAAAATTTAGTTATTTATTGCGATGATGTGATTTGCGATAATGGACATCCTGTGCCAGTCATCTAAATATTACGTAGCGGGATTAAATTGTTTCCTCAACACCAGGTAAGGGCTTCTTTTCGGCTCGTTTGAGCTTACGCTCTTGCCGGCGTAGACGTAGTGCCTCGACAATTTCATGGTGCTGCTGTCGAGTGAGCGGGTAGAAGATGGCCATAACGATTCCCGATAATAGTAATATTGCTGGCAGCGGTCCCATCACCAATCGGATACCCAACAACCCATTTGCTGATTGGACGACGCCCTGGCCTTCTTTGAAACCCATAAATTGCAGTATTAATAAGCTCAGCGGTTGGGCAATTGCCATGCCGACCTTGCCCATTAATGTGATCAGGCTGTAGAACATGCCCTCGTTTCGTTCACCGGTCTGCCACTCTTCCCATTCAATGGCATCAGGGATGATCGCCCAGGGTAGGACCTGCGCAGCGCTGACGCCAATCCCTGCCATGACGCATAAAAGAAGGATCAGCCAGAAGGGTGTTTCAGGGGTCATAAAAATCAAAACCATCATCACCACAGCCCAAAATGCCACGCCGGCGATGTAGGCGTAGCGTTTATTCCAGTTCTTCGAAACCCAGTTCCAAATGGGTAAGGCAAAAATTGCCGTCACGAAAATGCTGACCATAATGAGCATGCTTTGGGATTGCCGTTGGACAATATGGATGATGAAGAATTGTAAATTCGATTCAACCACAACAATGGTCATCCAGGTGAACAAGTACATCAATGCGCCAAACACGAAAGGCCGATTTTTAAAGGCGGCTTTTAGTGAGGGAAAAAACTTGGGGAGTGATTGCTTCTGATATTCTTTCTTTTCTTTTGTTCCAAAGAATACTAAAAGTATCGGGGTGGCAGCAATTGCTCCAGCGATGAGTGCCATGGTTAATACATCTTGTTTGGTGGCTTGCGTCCAATCGTTGCCGATGATCAGCAAGGGCAGGATGTATGCGGTCAGGCTGCCGATGATATTGAACATCATCCGGAAGCTGGTTAAGTTGGTGCGTTCATCATAATCATCGGTTAATTCCGGTGTCAGGGCGAAGTAGGGCATGTAAACCGTGGTTGCCAGTGCTTCGTAAACGATATACGCCAGTGAATAATAAATAATTAATCCTGTGCGGCTAAAATCAGGGCTGAGCCAGAGAAGGGAAAATGAAAGCCCAAAGGGAATCGCACCAAACAATAAGAACGGCCGGCGGCGTCCCCAGCGTGTTCGCGTTCGATCGGACAGGTGTCCAATAATTGGGTCGTTGATGAAATCCCAACTGCGTCCAACAATAAAAATGATCGCGACCAATCCTGGCGGCATTCCTACAACGGTAACCATGAATACTGAAAAGAAGGCTGTGATGATGGAATTATTCATGCTGAAGCCAAGATCACCCGAGCCGTAGACGATCTTTCTCCAAAGTGGCAGTTTTTCTTTTTCTTCCATAAGAGTAATCCTCTCTAAACTTGTTGCTATTAATACAACACAAAAAAGGTGTTTGCGTTGTGGTGTGGTGTGATTGAAAGAATGAACATACTTAATGCTTTTATCTTTCTAAATCAAAGTGCTTATTTTCTTATAAATTTTTAAAAAAATGCAATTGGTCAGCATTCAATAAAACACAATAATTGTATCATCATAAGGGAAAATGCGCCAAATGGAGGGTGATCGCCAGTGGGAAGGCTCAGGTCATGCTTCAGTTTCCAGC
>LGGY01000159.1 GCA_001509335.1 Fidelibacterota bacterium 46_43 | reverse complement strand
GGCCATTTCCCCGAAAAATCGGTAAGATTGATGAGCCAGATGAAGTTTTTCTTCATAGGGTTTCTCTGGGAATACAATGTCCATATTGTACATCATAACCTGAAAACGGTAAGGAAAAAAATACCAGGCCAAATCACCCAGTCGCCTGCCAATCCATTCAGTGACAGAAACAGGCAGGACATCGGCTAAGAACCGTACAAAAAGAAGTACAGAATATTCCAGTTTATATTTAAGGGGTATGGATTTCTTTTTCAAGGGCTTTTCCAAGCTCATTCCATGAGACCTGACTTGTTTTGCCTGTTTCCAGGTTTTTCAGTGTCAGTTTTCCGGATTCCAGTTCATCAGGACCAATCACGGTTACATACCGTGCCTGCTTTTTATTGGCATCCCGCATCATGGCTTTCACACTGCGGCGCAACAAATCCATTTCAACGATGTAGCCCTGATCTCTCAGTGCGGTACACGTAACTAAAATTCCTTCATAGGATGCCACATCGAGGGTCGCCATGTACAGATCCGGGCGGAATCCCGGTATATCTGATTTCTTTTCCGCTTGAAGGGCCAGAATCAACCGTTCAATACCTGCTGCAAATCCAACTGCCGGCGTGGGTTTTCCTCCCAGTTCTTCCACCAGATTATCATAACGCCCCCCCCCGCAAAGGGCATCCTGGGCTCCCAGCTGTTTTCCCCTGATTTCAAAGGTTGTACGGGTATAATAATCCAGTCCCCGTACCAGCTTGGGATTGATGGTATATGCAATCCCCTGAACATCCAGCAATTTGCATACTTCATCAAAATGGGACTTATCTTCAGGGGAAAGATGATCCGTGATTTTTGGGGCATATTCATCCAGAAGTTCCTGGCAGGATTCATTCTTACAATCAAAGAGCCTGAGAATATTTTTATCAAAACGTTCACGGCAAACAGGACAGAAATCGTTAAAATGAGGTTTCAGGGAATTTGACAGCAGTTGGATATATTTAAGCCGGTCTTTTGTGTTTCCGATACTATTGATATGAAGCTCCCATTCCCGGAGTCCAACCTTTCTATACAATTGACACGCAAGGGTAATGACTTCAGCATCCGCTTCAGGATATTCAGAACCGATGAGTTCAAGGCCGAACTGGTGAAATTGTCTGAGCCGGCCTGCCTGGGGACGTTCCTGTCTGAACAGGGGACCCACATACCACAATTTTTGAAGAGGAGACTGTTGTTCATAATGATGCTGAATGTATGAGCGGATCACAGAGGCGGTGTATTCCGGCCGTAGGGTCAGCCATTCTCCTCCCTTATCCTGAAACGTATACATTTCTTTACTGACAATATCAGAAAATTCACCAATCCCCCGGGCAAACAGCTCTGTTTTCTCAAAAACCGGCGTTCTGACTTCCTGATAGAATGCAGAGGAAAAAACATTCCGGCAAACCGATTCTACATGGTGCCAGAGCGGCGATTCCCAGGGGAGTATGTCTTTGGTACCTTTTACTGCGTTAAGTGATTTCATGAATCCTCAATTGTTGTTCTATAATTCTGAATCCGCTGGGATATCAGATCACACATCCAAAGAAAATACCGAAAATATCAATCGGAATTTCCGGCATCTTTCATCCTGATAAACGCATCATGGAGCTCTTTCCATGTCTCTTTCAATCCATCAATCATTACCCTGGTATGGCCGATGATAGGCATAAAATTGGTATCCCCAAGCCATCGGGGAACAATATGCTGATGGATGTGATCTACGATTCCGGCTCCGCTTACGCTGCCCAGATTAAAACCGATATTGTATCCCTGGGGAGACAGACAGGTATCAAGGACCTGAAGAGATAATTTAGTGAGTTCAGTCATTTCACGGTTTTCATCATCTGTAAGAGACAGAAAATCCGATGTGTGCCGGTAAGGGGCAATCATCAGATGTCCATTGTTGTAGGGAAAGAGATTCATCAATACAAAGGTGTATTTTCCTCTGTAGACAATCAGATTTTCTTCATCATTGTCTTCCGCAGGTTTCTGACAGAAAATACAACGTTCTTCTCCTGATTTATCGCGCCGGATATAATCAATCCGCCAGGGAGCCCAGAGATAATCCATGTTAATGTCCTTCTTCCCGTTCTTTCAGGTACTCTTCCACGATTTTTTCCTGAATTTCTCTGGGAACGTATTCGTAGTGACTAAATTTTCTCCGGTGGTAACCTCTTCCCTGACAAAGGGAGCGCAGGGTGTTGGAATATTTGTAGAGATTGGCCAGAGGGACTTCCGCTTTAATTATCTGGAAATGTCCGTCTGAATCCATACCAAGCACTTTTCCGCGGCGGGCAGAAATATCTCCCATCACATCACCCATATATTCTTCGGGAATGGTAATTTCGATCTCATAAATGGGTTCCAGCAAAATCGGATCCGCTTTTACAAAGGCATCCCGAAAAGCGCCACGGGCTGCAATCTGAAAAGCGATGTCCTTTGAATCTACAGGATGCTGTTTTCCGTCAAAAACAGCTGCTTTGACATCGATGACTTTATTGCCGGAAAGGGGGCCGGCTTCACAAGCCTGACGCACACCTTTTTCGATGGACGGTACAAATGAGCGGTCCACGTTCATCCCCACAAGCTCACTCACAAATTCAATACCTGTCCCCCGGGGCAAGGGTTCAATCCGAAGTTCCACTTCACCAAACTGCCCTGCCCCACCGGACTGTTTTTTATGACGATACCGGGCGGTGGCTGTCTTTCGGATGGTTTCACGGTAGGGTATTTTCGGTTGTACCTGCACAATTTCCACATTGAATCGCTGGGCAATTTTCTTCAGAGAGATATCCAGGTGAATTTCCCCCATGCCCGAAACAATCGTCTGCTTCAATTCGGAATCCACCACATAGTGAAAGGTTGGATCTTCCGCCTGAATCTGTGCAAGGCCTGTCCCGATTTTTTCTTCATCACCCTTCGCTGCCGCTTCTACGGCAACGCGAATAACCGGTTCGGGATATTTGATTCCTACAAACTGCCAGGGTTCTTTGGAATTAACCAGTGTATGATTGGTCAGGGTGTTTTTTAGCTTGACGGCAATACCCAGGTCACCGGCTTTGATTTCAGACACTTCTTTCCGGTGTTTCCCATTCAGGATAAAAAGATTTCCAAACCGTTCGGATGTATTGGTCGCCGGATTTTTCAGCTCATCCCCTACTTTCAGACTACCATTAATCACCTTGAAATAGGAGATGTCTCCCACATGCTGTTCATGGACGGTTTTATAAACAAAAAGAGCTGTGAAACCTTTCTCATCGATGGTTACCGGTTCAGGATCAGCATCACTGGATTTTTTCACCTTCCACTCTGTGTTTTGTGACGGATCGGGATAGTAATCCACCATCATTTCCATCAAGCGGGATATTCCCACTTTCTTTTCAGATGAGACACACACCACGGGAAAAAAATTCCGTTCAAGGACTGCCTTTCGCAGCCCATCCTTCAGTTCCTCTTCTGTCAGTTCTCCTGCATCAAAAAACTTCTCCAAAAGGGCATCATCCGATTCGGCAATCATTTCGACCAGTTCTTCATACCGTGTATTGAATGTATCCTTTAATTCCGACGGGATCTCCTCTTCCTTATAAGCACCGTTATTATCAAAAACCAGCATTTTCCGTTTCAATAAGTCGATAATGCTGTCAAAAGCGGGGCCGGCATTGACAGGATACTGTATGGGATAGATCCGGTTGGAAAAACGGTCCCGAATACTGTCCACAATTGTATCAAACTGTGTATGTTCCTTGTCCAACATGGACATAACAACCATGGCTGTTGTTTTATAATCATTCACATAATTCCATGCAAATTCGGTCCCCACTTCAATACCGGAGGTGGCATTGACCAGAATCATGGCATTTTCCGTGACCTTCACGGCACTGATCACTTCTCCGACAAAATCCATATAACCCGGTGTATCCAGAATGTTGCATTTCACACCATTCTTTTCAAAATGCATTAATGATGTTTTAATGGATATCTGACGTTCTATTTCATCACTGGAATAATCCGATGTGGTACTTCCCTCTTCAATGGATCCGATCCGGCTAATCTCACCGGCCTGAAATAAAAGAGCATCAGACAGGATGGTTTTGCCGCTGGCGGAATGTCCCATTAAAGAAAAATTCCGAACTTGTTTCGTATCGAATGTTTTCATAAATCGTCCTCCGGTTTTGAAGATAAATTATTCATTTTATTGTTATGATGTATAGCATTTCTGCGGATTGTCTGCCGGGCGATTTTGCCTGTGGCCCCTACAGGTAAATGATTGAGAAAAATGAAATCATCGGGGATCTGATAGCGGGGAATTTTCCCTTTGAGGTACTCCTTCAGGGCGTCGGGATTAGCCTGGCTTAGTTTTTCAGGCACCACATAAGCGATAGCTTTTTCATTCCCCCGGTTGTCTACCGGAATCCCTACAATGACCGCCTCCCGGATATTGGGATGCTTTTTGAGGATATTTTCCGCACTTTCCGGAAACATGTCAAATCCTTTAATCCGAATACGGTTTTCAATACGGTCCACAAAATATATGTAACCGTCCAGATCCTGATAACAGAGATCTCCGGTATGATACCAACCATTGTTCAGTGCATCCTTTAATTTCTCCTCACCTGATGTAAACCCGGATACAACCGATTCTTTCCGGATACATAATTCGCCGATTTTCTGATCGGGAACGACGGTATCATCCTGGCGGATTGATACGGAGACATGATGGAGTGGTATTCCGATGGAACGGAGCTTGCTTTCATCGTTATTGATCAGAATGATTGGCCCCGCTTCGATCAGGCCATATCCTCTGAAAATAGGGAAATGAAATGTTTCATAAAACCACCGCTGGACATCCGGCTTCAGGTGTCCTCCTGCAGTGATCCCGTACAGATACCCCGGCGGGAGTTCATGGACAGCTTCTGAAAGCCTTTCAAAATAATTTGTATCTCCGATGAGAATCATGCCTTTGGCATCGTCCGGCGTAGGGGGTAACTCTGTTGATTGATTTAAAATGACCCGGTTTCCTTTGATCAGAGAATTCACGAGAATTGTAGTAAATCCCCAGAAATGATGGAGAGGAAACTGGGCACACAAAGATTCATTTTCATGGAGGAACATAGTTTCATTAAAGGATTGGGCATTCATCAGCAACTGGCTGTTATTGAATATGCCGCCTCTGGAAGGGCCGCTGGTACCGGAACTGAAAAAAATAACCGCTTCCTGTTGGCTGTCCGGGTTAAAAGGCCCGCCATAAAGGGCATGCTTTAAAGTGGCGTCAATATATGCTTCAGAAAGTTCCCCTTTTCCCCCGACAGCTATCACTGTCTTGACATTATCGAGAATGTCGATGGCATCTGCCACACTTTTTTCATAATCCCTGTGATAAATGATCACCGGAATATCGGCATCACTTAAAACATGCCTGAGAGCCAGGGCTTTAAAGTGAGGATCAACAGGAACTACCGTACATTCCAGACGGGATAAGGCCAAAACAATATAGAAGAATTCCGGTGAAGAGGGGAGCATAAGTGCAACGCGGGACCTTTTTTCAACACCGGAATCCAGTAAATATCCGGCAATTTGCAAGGATTTATCCAGAACATCATGGTAGGTATCATTCTGTTCACCATGGGTGAGAAAGATTTTGTCATGTTTTTGCTTTGTAATCTGAAAAAAACTTGAGTACAAAGACATTGAAAATTTCATATCCGACACTCACTTCTTAAGCTTGTGAAGTTACTCATAGATTGATCATTAGTCAATTCAGAAAGTTATGTTCAAATCTCGACGACATGATGAATTGACCCTTTTGATTCTTAGGAGTATCCCCTTAAATTTTAAACGATATTTTAACCACGAAAGAACGAGAGGCAAAGAAAACAACTGATTTGTCCGTAATGGAATTTGATCAATCTATTTTGGGAGAGAAGCATGAAAAAGACGCGCATTCTGGTAATCGGAGCCGGGGGTCAAATCGGTTCAGAACTGACCCCTGCGTTACGAAAAGTGTATGGATCGGAGCATGTGGTTGCATCAGACATTAAATCTGACATTTGTGAACAGGTTCTGAATGAAGGTCCTTTTGAAATTCTGGATTGTATGGATGAACACCGTTTAATCGAAGTCATTATTCAGTACAAAATAACACGGGTTTATCATTTGGTTGCTCTTTTATCGGCTGTGGGTGAACACAAACCGCTGATGGCCTGGAATATCAACGTAGGGAGCCTGATGAATGTCCTTGAAATTGCCCGTGAATTGCATTTATCGGTTTTTATTCCCAGTTCAATTGGTGCCTTCGGTCCCTCTACACCCAAAAAAAACACACCACAGGATACGCTTATGAGGCCAACAACCATCTACGGTATCACCAAAGTATGCGGTGAAATGTTGGGAGATTATTATTTTAAAAAGTATGGAGTGGACACCCGGGGGCTTCGCTATCCGGGGATTATATCAAACGCTACCCAACCGGGAGGCGGGACAACGGATTATGCTGTCGAAATCTTCTATAAAGCGTTGGAAGAAGGGCGATACACCTGTTACCTGAAAGAAGACACCTATCTGGATATGATGTACATGCCCGATGCTGTCAGGTCAGCGATTGAGGTAATGGAAGCCGATCCGGACAAACTGGTACATCGTAATGCCTTCAATGTATCGGCCATGAGTTTTAGTCCCCGTGAGTTAAAAGCTGAAATTCAAAAACACATCCCGGATTTCCAAATGGAATGCAAACCAGACCCGGTAAAACAAGCCATTGCAGACAGCTGGCCCGATAATATGGATGACAGTGCCGCCCGCCAGGAATGGGGCTGGAATCATGAATACGATCTTTCCAAAATGACGGAGGATATGCTGAAAACACTCAAGAATAGGCAAAAACATCATGAGGAGATATCATCATGAAAAAATATGAATATCCTTTACAGGAGGTGATTGATGAACTTGAAAAAAAAGGAACCGTAAAAGGTCATGAGATGGTCATTCACCGGATTGAAAAAGGAGAAAACGGATATGGACCCCGGTATTTTATCCTGGGGAATGAAAATAAACCCTTTATTAGGATGAATTCCAATTCCTATCTGGGATTATCCCGTCATCCACGAGTTATAGAAGCTGAAGAAAAAGCCGCCAGGATATTTGGAAGTGGACCGGGTGCTGTCCGGTTTATCAGCGGTACTTACAAACACCATATATCCCTGGAAAACCGGATCGCCCAATTTCACCGGAAAGAGGCAGCCCTCTTATTCAGTTCCGCTTACGTTACCAGTATGGGTGTTATCTATCCGCTGATTACACCCGAAACGATCGTCATCAGTGATGAACTGAATCATAATTGCATCATTAACGCGATCCGCCTTTCCCGGCCGGCTGAAAAAACCATTTATCACCATAACGACATGGAAGATCTTCGCAGTAAACTGAAATCCTGTATTGGAAAAGGAAAACGGGTGTTGGTGGTAACAGATGGTGTTTTCAGTATGCGTGGGGATTATGCACCTTTACAGGAATTGGTCTCTCTTTGCCTTACTTATAATGAACATTTTGAAGAAGGTGTGATCAGTATCATGGATGATTCCCATGGTGTGGGTGCTTTTGGTGATACGGGTCGTGGCACGGAAGAATACACCAAGACTCAGGTAGATATCCTCATCGGTACTTTGGGCAAGGCATTCGGTGTGAACGGAGGCTATGTAGCAGGAAGCAACACCCTGATCCGTTATCTCCGGGAAACAGCTCCCATGTATATCTATTCAAATCCCATAACTGTTCCTGAGGCAGCTGCAGCAGAAACAGCCCTGAACATTGTTGATTCACCTGAAGGGGAAAAAATCCTCAAGCATCTGGGCAAATTGACCCGCCGGTTTGAAGCCGGTCTCACCCAAGCCGGCTATGAAACCATTCCCGGACCACATCCCATTGTACCCCTCATGGTTCGGGACACAGGAAAGGCCGGACGCCTGACACGCTGGCTTCACCAGGAGGGAGTGCTTGCTACAGGACTCAACTTTCCGGTAGTTCCCAAAGGAGATGAAGAAATCCGTTTCCAGATATCCGCTGAACATACTGAAAAGGATATCGATATGGTTTTATCAGTCCTGGCTAAATTTGAATCCTGAATGAATATGAGCTGATTGAGCTTGTACATAACTATCTTTTGGGATTGAATTTCACCCTGTGACAGGTTAAATTCGCTTGCTTTAAACGAAACAAAGTCCCTGCGGCACTTAGGAGGTAAGATACAGAATGCAGAAAAAATTCATGTTGAACTATGTCATCATTGGTGTTCTTCTGGTCTGGGCTGCCTGGCAGCTGATTCCAACCTTTCGTTATGAAATGATGTCTGAAGAGCGGAAAGAAGAACTCCGCATGCAAGGCGATCTGGAACGTATACAAGAGCGGATTATCCGCAGGGGATTGGATCTTCAGGGCGGAATACACCTGGTTTTGGAAGTCAATGTATCCCAGCTGACACAAAATATCGCCCAGAATAAAAGCCAGTCTTATTATCAATTTATGAATCAGGTGGAAGAACAATTCACAGCTCAGATGGACCGGGATTATTTTGACATTCTGGAAGAAATGGCTAAAGCACAAAATTTTCGTCTAGCCAGACATTTTCCGGGCAGGGGGGATGAAAATTCTCAAATTATAGCATCCCTTCGCAAAGAAGCCGCCGATGCCGTGATACGGTCGGAAGAGATTATCCGGAATCGTGTGGACCAATTCGGTGTGAGTGAACCAACGATTCAGCGCCAGGGTGACCGGCGGATTATTGTCGAACTGGCAGGTATCACCGATCCGGAAAGGGCAACCAACCTGATTCAGAGTACAGCTCAGCTGGAATTTGTCCTCCTTAAAGATCCTGAAGTGGTACAGGATGCCATCTCCAGGATTGATGCCGTTGTCAAAAAAGTTGATCCTGAAACTTTAAAAGATACAACAACTGTTGAAGACAGGGTCAGTCAGGACAAAGAAGTTACTATTGAGGAATTGTTCGGTCTCACAAAGAATCAGGAGGATACTGGAGGGGACTCCACAGCCCTTGTTGATGAAACAATTTTTGAAGACAGGCCCTTCAGTGCCCTTTTAAGAAACCTCGGTAATGATATCGGTGTCCCGGCAGAAAATTACTATGCCGTCAACCAGGTACTGAAAAATCCTGAAGTTCAAAGGGTCCTCCCTGCGGATATCCGGATTCTGTGGTCCAATACCACCGAGACATTCACCACACAGGATGGGAGTCAAAAAGAATTTTACAGGCTTTATTTTGTAAACCGCGATGCCGGTTTGACCGGTGAAGTGATCACAGATGCCCAGGCGACACTGGGTGGCATGGATGGTTCAAATATGGGCCAGCCCATTGTAAATGTCAGCATGAACAGTGAAGGCGCCAAAATATGGTCCAGGATGACAGGAGCCAACGTAGGTAAACGGATTGCGATTGTT
>LGGY01000261.1 GCA_001509335.1 Fidelibacterota bacterium 46_43 | reverse complement strand
TGGTACCGAATTTGGCGGCAATGATATGGGTATGATTGTTTTAGAAACCGATGATGTATTTCATGCCGATGTGATTGAGCGCATCCGAACCATTACCGACAGTGTAAGGTATACACGGGGTGTTTCCACCGTTACGAGCCTGACCAACATTCTTGACATAAAAAGCTCCGAATGGGGCATCGAAATTGGCAAACTGGTTGATGAGTATGATTTGCCGACAACCCGGCAGGAGCTCGACAGCCTGAAAACTTATGTGTTTTCTAAAGAAATGTACAAGGGGATCATCGTTTCCGATGACATTTGGCTTATCCCCATTGTTTTTCTTCTGATTGCCGTCATCCTTTTTGTTAGTTTTAAGTCGGTCAGGGGAGTTCTGTTGCCTTTGCTTACCGCCGCGATCTCTGTAGTCTGGACCCTGGGATTAATGGCCTCAACAGGTTATGAACTTACCATCATCTCCAACGTCATTCCCGTTGTTCTGCTGGCAATTAGCAATGCCTACGCCATTCATGTACTGAACAGTATCAATCATATTACCTTGCAGGACAGGAAAAAAGCCCTTGTTCAGGCAATGCGTTACATTACAATTCCGGTAATACTGGCAGCCGTTACTACTTCAATCGGTTTTATTTCATTCGTTTTTGGCGCCTACCTTACTATGATTAAGGACTTTGGGATATTTACGGCAGCAGGTACTTTAATCGCTTTGCTGCTCTCGATAACCTTTGTGCCTGCGCTGATTTCGGTATTCTCCATGTATCGAAAAAATAATTATGGCGAAAATGAGGATAAACAAACCATCCTGACTCATAAAATACTCTTGCCGCTGTCGCAAACTCTTTTCAAGCATCCAAAATATACCTTATCGGGGTGGATAGTGTTGCTTGTGGTATTTATCATTGGGATTTTTCAAATAGAAACCAGTGTCAACATGGCCGATTATTTTAAAAAAGATAATCCGACACGGGTGGCAGAAGAGGTGATGCAGAAAAAATTTGGCGGTTCATTGCCTGTTTTTGTCGTTTTTAAAGGCGATTTGCAAAGCCCTGAGGTGTTGCAATTGATGATAAAAACCCAGAACTTCCTGAAGGAAGACCCCAACGTAAGTGTTGCACAGTCGGTCGCCGACCTTATTGAACAGATGAACGATGCCATGGGCGAGGGTAAGAAGATACCCGACAATAAGGCAAAAATTGAACAATTGTGGTTTCTGCTCGAGGGACAAGATGTAATGCCACAATTGGTGAATGATGACCTGACCAAAGGGGTCATTCAATCAAAATTTGCGTCAGTTGACACCAAAGATATTGAAGCCTTCGCAAAAAGAATGAACAATTACATCGAAGAAAATCAAAACGATTTTTGTGAAATAGAACTTACTGGAATGCCTTCAGTTTATGTGAAACTGAATAATAGTCTTATTAAAAGTCAATATAATAGCCTGTTAATTGCTATCGTTTTGGTAATTCTTATTGTTGCTTCCATTCTAAAATCGGTTTCAAAAGGAATTTACGCGGCCATTCCCATTATCGCTACCATCGTAGTTTTGTTCGGATTTATGGGAATTGCCGAGATCCCACTGGATATTGCAACTGTTCTTGTGGCAAGTATCGCCCTCGGAATAGGTATCGATTACTCCATCCATGTGATCACAGGTTTTAATCACTACCTGAAAGAAAACGGAGATGGGGAAAAAGCCATTGAATATGTTATCTTATCCAGCGGCAAGGCAATTGTAATCAATGTCATATCTGTTTCGGCCGGATTTCTTGTGCTTCTATTTTCGCAGATTGTACCCCTGCAAAATTTTGGCCTGCTGATTGCTATCAGCATGTTTGGGGCAGGTTTTGGCGCCCTTACGTTGCTGCCGGCCATCCTTATCCTTGCCAACAGAAAACGCAAAATAACAGCAAATAATCATTAACATTGGAATACTGCAATAATGAAAACCCACGTCAATAAAAGTAGTTTTTACACCATCAGGAAAAACGGGAAGTATTCTCTTCGCTCCTATCCTGAATGCATCAGGGATTTTAAAAAAGAAGAAGGATGGGATATACTCCCCCAAAGACATAATGGGTAAAAACACAATCGTCCTTATTGACAAGGCTGACAATGAGGAAGTGCATGATGCAACCATAAAACAAGGAGAAAAAACATGAGTGCATTATTCAGAAAAGTAATTTTTACGGCATTAATGGGAACAGGAACTATTCTTTTGGCCGAAGATGCCTCAACCATCTTAAAAAAAATGGACGATGTGATGTACTCCCCAAAAGATATGACGGGAAAAAATACAATAATCCTTATTGACAAGGCTGGCAATGAGGAAGTGCGTGAGGCAACCATCAAGCAAAAAGGTACCGATAAGCGGATATTTCGGTTTACATCACCTGCTTCGCAAGCCGGTATCGCCTTTTTATCGCTTCCAAACGATGTCATGTATATGTACCTGCCCGCCTTTGGCCGGGAAAGGAGAATTGCATCCAGC
>LGGY01000158.1 GCA_001509335.1 Fidelibacterota bacterium 46_43 | reverse complement strand
TTTAAGCCTTCTCCAGTCTATCCAGATTACGAATGACCCCTCTACTTCGGTCATTGTTACTGCCGGTATGTTTCTGGTGAAGAAGTCCTTCATTATGGAGACATTCTTCCACACGTATTCCCTCATCTCTCTAACCCAGTCGGCCCCATCCGGTCCGTAGCCTGCACAGACTGCCGCATGAACCATAGGGTCTATGCTTCCGTAGTGATCGGCGTCTCGTGCGCCCGGCATGATACACAACTATAGGGTGAAAGACCCGAATGCGGGGAATCAAAGAAGCATTAGCCGAGGCAAGGGTGTCACTGGTAACGGTGAATCTGAAGGAAGCCCGAGGCAAAGTCCGGAACTGAACGAAAGTGAACCAGTGATGGCCGTTACAGTAGGGTAATCCTGCCAGATAAGGAAAAGCCCGGACTCCAGCTGAAAAGGTTTGGATTGCAGGATTCGGATGAAAGTGGTGTATCTTACCCGGGGAAGTCCTCATGAGTCCGAAAAGGGTAACCGTTAGCAAGGAGGTGATCCAAGTTAACGGAAAGCTCAGGAGGATGGCAGATGAACCCGTAGTAGTGAAGAACCTCTCCGAAAGGAGAAGTGACCTTGGCTAAAAGCCAAGGGGGTGAATACCTCTATTACCTGCTTTCGGAAATTACTTGGTAGAATGTGAGTAATATAGCGGTCTATAAGGGAACTCACTATTCGAAAACAGGGGGATATGAATGGCTAAATTCAAGTGTAATGAAGGCGAAGGGAACTTGGAAGATGGACAACGAACTTTCTACCTCATGGAGGCGGAAGGTACACCGGCCAGCTTACTATTACAGATCAACGACTGGTGTTTCATGCCCAGTTTGACACCTCGGTTGGTGGCATAGTGGGAGAGCTTTTCTTCATTAAGTCGGATGAAGGTAACTATATCTCGATTCCCAGAGAGAGAATCAAGAAGATCGAATCAAAGACAGGTCTTCTGAATAAGCGAGTAATAGTAAGTACCGACAACGAACAGACTTATATAATCGACAACGACATGCTTTCTATGAAGAGTATTCTCAGCGCTCTGGGTGAGAAGTAGAGAGATGAGAGAAGATTAACTCTTTCTGAAAGGAAGGCTCCCGATCGCCGACGAATTGGTTCGGAGCTCATTGTAGAAACTGCATTTATCACCGCGCATGTGGTGAACGCAGTATTCTATCGAGTTATTATCTGCATCATAAGAGACGCTGTTGAAGAGAAAGAGGGCGTCGTGTTCTTTTATTCCAAGTAGTTCGGCCTTGTGCTTGTCGGCATACTCAATGTTGAGAATTTGAGTGGATGATACTATCTTCACACCATACTCTTCGAATATTGTTTTGTAAAGGGAGGTCATACTGAAATCATGCGCCAGTAAGTTCGGGAAAAACTGAGCAGGGAGGTTCGATTCCTGTATTGCTATAGGTACACCGTCAACTATTCTGATCCTTGTAATTCTGTAGACCTCAGCACTAATAGGTATCTTAAGCTTTTCGGAGAGCAAGCTGTCGGCTTCGATAATCTTGGCTTCTAGTACTCTTGAAGCAATCGTGCCATCGCGTTGTCTTCTGACCATAAAGGAGAATCCTTCGATTTCTGTAAGGTTCTTCGTGAGTTTAGGTTTATGCACATAAGTCCCTTTGCCGACATGGCTTGAAGCATATCCACTTTCGACAACCATCTTAAGCGCCTTTCTTGCTGTCATTCTGCTTACGCCGTACTTCTCGCTGATCTCCCTTTCCGACGGCAGTTTCGAATTCTCTTCAAACTGATTAGATTCAATCTTCTCGATTATCATGTTCTTGATCTGCACATACTTGGGCAGAAGATAGTCCGTACTCTCCATAATCCATCTCCAATTTCAAATCAATAACTGTCTTACTAGATTCTATGTTATAAAACTCCATTTGTGAAGACTTGCTTACCGTGTGATTTTGTTCGGAGAACTTCGCAGAGTCTTTGCGTGAGATATTCCAAGTAGCGTGAATAAGAACAATGAAAGTACTATCAGCGTCAGAATGAAAGACATCCCTGCGAAGAGACTTACCGTTTCGCTTATTGAACCGACCAGAAGGTTGGTCGCGAGAGCCCCCAAGGAACCGGCCACAGTGAATGTGCAAAGGATCGCCGCCCTGTTCTGTCTGTAGCTGGAAACCAACAATGCCTGAAGCGTTGGGAAGATTCCTGAGTAGCCCAAGCCGGTCATGAAGACTCCTGTGATCAGAAGAATGATGGAATTTGAAAAGATGATCATTGAGACCCCTATTAGTGAGACAAAAGCAAGGGAGACCAGTGTTTTTTCAAGACCGAAACGGTCAACAACGACTCCTGTCGCAAGCCTTCCGAGAAATAACCCTATCCACAACAGCGAGGGAAGCAGACTGGATACTCTCAGAGGAATTGCTTTAGCTTCATAGACAAATGTCGATAGCCATGAAGAGAGACCGCTCTCGTAACCAACATAGATGAAGCAGCCAATTATGATCAGCCAGAAGAAAAGTTCTTTAGGAAAAGCTATTTTTCCGGATTCCCTGTCGTTATCTGTCCTCACTTGCTTACAGCCAATTCTGAGGGCTAACGGTATGATAATTAAGGATATTGAAAGAGGAATGTAAAGCGGGATATTCCAGTTCGAAGCATCCGTTAGAAAGATCGAAACTACCCCGGGCGATATGATACAGCCAAGAGCAAAGAAGGCGTGCACCATGTTCAATACCCCGCCGGTTCTTCTAAAGGCCATTACCGCCACACCGAATACAATGCTCATCTCCGTAACTCCAAATCCGAAAAAGAAAAGAGTCTTTCCTAACAAGAACTGGAAGTACGTTTTAGAAAGCGTAATCAGGATTATCGACACTGGAACGCAGAAAAGACCTAACAACATAATCTTGAACGGATTGCCTTTTTTCGAGAGGATAGCGGCAACCAGTGCTGCAATCTGGAAGAAGACTTTTGGCAAGGCGATCACAAGACCAGTCATCGAGTGACTCATCTCAAGATCTATGGCTATCGCAGGCAGAGCACTGAATATAGCCATAACTGCGAATCCAAAAAGGAAGTAGATAAGCGAAGCCACGATCACAAAACTTGTCTCAATCCTCATTGCTACCCTCCCGCCAAATCTCCTCAAACTCCTTGAATAGATCTGTCTTCTCAGTAAAATGAATTACCTTGAACCCCCAATCTTTCGCTGTCAAAACATTCTCGAATTTGTCATCTATGAAAAGGCTCTCTTCGGCAAGACAATCGTATCTTTCAAGAAAGAGTTCAAATATGTCCCCTCCCGGTTTTAGCAAACCTTCATAGCAGGATACTATCATACCGTCGAATAGAGAGAAGAAGCTGTATTGTTCGACAAAAAACTCAATCGAGTATTTCATGAAGTTTGATATTATATACAGCCTATATCCAAGGTTTTTGGCATAAATTGCCGCTGCGATAGAGCTTTCGATGGGTCTATACATCTCGTTTATAGAGTAAGCACATATCCTCAGTTGTTCCGGAAAGAGAGATCTCGACGCGAGTATTTCGACGGCATCATCAAGTTCAATATCCCCTCTGTCAAGAGCATCGGGCCAGATTTCGTTTCCAAAGAGATCTTTGGCCACCTCACGCCACTCAGAACTGCCGCTTAGCTTCTTCTTCACATGGGCGTATCCGTCATAGTCGAGTAAAACTCTACCGATATCGAAAACGACGTTCTTTATCATTGGCTACTCCCGAAAAAATCGGGTCCGCATTATTATGCAGACCCGAAATAATTGGAATACACTTCAGTAATCGACTACTCCCATATACCTCCGGGTTGATAGCGGATGTTCTCTCTCTCTGGCAATGCTCTGAGAGAAAACATCCAAAGCAGCTGAAAGTACAAGTGGAGAGAAGAAGCCCCTCAGGTTTTCGGGTATTCCTTTGAGTTCGTAGTCTTTAGAGTCAACTACAGTGACTTTCTTCGAATACTTCCTAGAGAAGTCTTCGGCCCTCTGGACCACAGGCCTGGAGGCATCTTCGCCTTTCAGTATAAGAAGATTGGTATTCTCAGTGACAATTTCGAAAGGACCATGGAAGTACTCCCCTGCATGAACCGGTTGCGCGATGATCCACTGCATCTCTTCTAGAATGCATATCGCGTAGGAGTAAGCAGCGCCCCAGCAGGCTCCGGCACCCAATACCATAAAGTATTTCTCATCTTTGTTCTCTTTGGCGAATTTCTCCGCTGCGTCTACGGCTGCGAGTTTCACGTTTACGAGTTCCTCAGGCAGCAAATTCATTGCATTCATGAAGTCGTCGTACTTGTCGAAACTCTGTGTGCCTTTGAGGACATTGAGAAGAATCTGGTATAGAACGATTATTTTCGAATCAGTGACTCCCGTATTCGCGTGGTTGGCAAATACATAATCGACGGCCTTGCCAAGAGGTGAATCGGCAATTCCGGTAAATCCTATAGAGACTGCTCCGACTTTCTTTGCGAGATTTGCTGCTGCAACTGTCTCAGGAGTCTTTCCAGAATACGAAGAAACTACCAGAAGCGAGTCTTTCGTGAACTGGATGGGCTTTCTTTCGACGAATTCACCAGCGTTGTAAATATATGTTGGCATAGTCGAATACGTTTCAAATAGATACTGACAGGGTGTCATCACTGCAAGCGACCCCCCACAGCCGACGAAAAATACGTTTTTCAGATTTGTTCTGGAAAGAATCTCTCTAACGACTCTTTCGATTTCGCCTCGTTGATCCAGACCCTTCCGGATCATTTCTTTGTAGACCTTGTTTTCCTCGGAAACCATAACTCAATCCTCCTGTTTGAAGTTTTCCGCGGTCAACCCTTGACGCTTCCTTCGGTCAAACCGCTTATAAAGCTCTTTGATAAGAGCATATATAGAACAATTATCGGTATTGAAGCGATGATTATGCCCGCGAGAATTGCCGTCCAGTTAGTGTTCAGCGCATCCTTGAAGTTTGCGAGACCGACAGGAATTGTATACATTTTTGCGTCTTCAACGAAAACCAACGCAAATATAAACTCGTTCCACACAAAAATAGCAGTCATTATCGCAACGCTTGCCACGATCGGCCTGCTTATCGGCAAGACAATTCTCGTGAAAGTTGTGAATGTGCCACAGCCATCGATTCTGGCCGAGTCTTCAAGTTCCTTTGGAAATGAGAGAAAATACGAGTGCATGAGAAAAACGGCAAATGGCAGTCTGTAGGCAATGTATGTAAGAATCAGTGCCCAGTAGGTATTGTATAGCTTCAGAAAATCTAGCATGCGGAAGAGAGGCACTAGCGAGGCCTGCGGTGATAGAAGAAGGCCGCCGAGTATTAGGTAGAAGATGAAATTCTTACCCTTGAATTCAAACCTCGCGATTCCATAGGCGCATAGAGAGCCCAGTGCTATCGTGAAAAAAATCGAAACCGCGCCGACAATAATACTGTTCATGAAGTATGAAGAGAGTCCTTGATTCCAGGCGTCAATATAGTTCGAAAACATTGCCTTTGACGGTAGGCCAAACGAATTCAAAAAGAGCTCACTGTTTGATTTCAGAGAATTGATGAAGATCCAAATTATTGGATAGACCACGATGATAACGAGGAGCCACATGAAAGCGTTTGTGAGTGTCACTCCAAGAAGCCTTCCAGGTCTTCTCCTGTACGATTTCATACCATACACCTCCCGATCACCTAGTTATTTCCCTTATAGGCGAATCTGATCTGTACCAGAGAGGCGAGGAAGGTAATGGCAAAGATTATGACTGCAATAGCAGAACCATACCCCATCTCATCGTAAGCGAAAGCCGCTCTGTACATGAATGTTCCCAAGACCTGTGTGCTGTTATACGGTCCGCCTTGAGTCATTACATATATTTCCGTGAAGAGTTTGAAGGCGCCAATTACAGTAATTACTGTGCAGACTACAATCATGTCGCGTATCCCGGGTATAGTTATATGAATTGCCTTATTAAAGGAACTGGCCCCGTCTATCTCCGCGGCTTCATACTGTTCATGTGGAATCTTCTGAATAGCCACCAGCAGAAGGACCATTATATAACCTGTATATTGCCACTGACTCATAGCGATTACTGCATAAATAGCGGTCTTTGGATTACCAAGCCATGCGGTCTTCAAGTCGCCCAAACCTATTAGCTCGAGAATTCCATTCAGGAGACCAATATTGGGATTGTATATGAAATAGAACATCAGACCAACGGCCGTAACGGAAAGCAGAGAAGGCATGAAATAGACGTTTCTGAAAAAGACTTTCAGCTTTCTTCCGATAAAGCTCCCTTCAAGAATTATCGCGAGCAGCATTCCAAAACCTACCTGGCATATGACAGAGATGACTGCGTAAAGCGTATTGTTTTTCAACGATATGTAGAAGACATCGTCCTCAAAGATCATTCTGTAATTGGCCAACCCTACAAACTGCTTTGTTGGCGAATAGCTACTCATTTTGAATAAACTGAAGTAGAAGTTCTGTACTATTGGGAGATAAACAAATACCAGTATCATTATCAAGGCAGGGAGTATAAATAATATATAGCTTTTTCGTCTCATGGTCCCACCCTTTCGGAGAACCCGGGATGGTACAAACCATCCCGGATGTTTTCTGTTATGAAATTCAGAATTCTGCCCTTACACGATCTGCGGCTTTTCTCACTTCCTGCATAACCTTTTCGGGTGTTGTAACACCGTCCACCAGCATCTGGAGCTGAACGGAATAGACATCCCATATTCTTGCGTGAAGAGATGAATCCAGCCAGTTGGCCATCGCTTCGGCTTTCATAACGAGCTGAACTGCATCCCAGGTACCGGGATCTACTTCATCTTCGTCGAAGAGGTTCTTTATCCCGTTGAGATAGCCAACCTCTGCGTACTCGCGCCTTCCGACCTCTCTGCCGGTGAGGTACTTGAGGAATCTAAGAGACTGCTCGGGATACTTCGTATCGGCAGATATGACAAAGCCTTCCGGGTAACCGGTTAGGTAGTTCTGGTTTCCGGGTCCGCCAGTATTTGGGAAGACGAACATTCCCCAGTTCTCCTGGAATTCTACGGGAGCGTCTCTGTAAACATAGGGGATCTCCACTATCTCTACATACATCATCGCAGATCCGCCAGCAAAGAAATTGGCCCTAGCCTCTGCGTGCTTTATCGCGTTGGGGAACTGGCTGAAGTAAGGAATCAGCTGTGTAAACATCTTGAGAGCTTCGACATATCCCGGGTGATCCCAGGTACCCTTTGCAGGATCAAGGTCCTTGAGCCAGACATCTTCGGGAACGGACTTCTGATTGAGAGTTCCGATATAGTGGGAAATGGCCCAGGGCTGTTCGTTACCGAAGGCTATTGGGGTTATTCCGGCCTTCTTAAGTTTCTCACAGGCTACAAGGAACTCTTCCCATGTCTCAGGCACAAAATCCACACCGGCTTTCTCAAAGAGAAGACGATTGTACATGAAGACCTTTGCGTCAATTCGGTACGGCGTGCCATAGAAACGACCCTCATACATGAAAGGTTCGAGCTGAGAATATACGAAATCATCAATCCAGCCAGTCTCTACAAGCGCATCTGTGATATCCATAATCCTGCCGGCTCTTATAAACCTGTTTGTAAACTCGCCCGGCCAGGTGAAGAATACATCCGGAGCTTCAGAAGTTCCCAGTACGATCTTGATCTTCTCTTTAAAGGGATCGTTTGAAATGGCCTGAATATTTACCTTTATATCTGGATTCAGAGCCTCGAAGTCCTTCACCACATTTTCGAGGAAGGGTTGGTTGATTGGATCGGGCCACCTGTGCAGAAATTTCAGTTCAACTTGCTCGGCGACCAGGAAAGTACTGATTAGAGTAGCGAAAACAATTAAAATTAACAATCCACGACGCATTTTCTTACCTCCTTTATCCTAACGGAAAATTGTCCTGCAGTTCAGGACAGATTAGAAATCCTTACCGTAACCGAAAGCTCCCATGACCATGCAAGTCTTTGCTGCGGCCTTTCCACCAAGCGAAAGTGCTTCACCAAGAACTTCTGAGTTGTGATCGAAATGATTGGCCGCAAGGTGCAAGAGAAATCCAGTAATAAAGGAATCTCCAGCTCCGAGAGTGTCAACCGCTTTCACTTTTTCCGGCACGTATGTCATATAGTCTCTACCGTCGAAAAGTATCGCACCCTCAGCACCACGAGTCGCAAGAGAGAGTCTGTTGCCAAGCTCCAAGGCTAATTCAAGTTTTTTCTTTGTCTCTTCAACGGGAAGATGGCTACAGGACATGAATGAATAGTCTACATAGGGGCAGACTAACCTGAGATATTCATCTTCAGTTCTGTTGGAAAAGTCATAACTCACGGGAACACCTGTGGTTTTGAGTTTTGGGAGTTCCTTCTCAATAAAGCTGTAGCAACTACTATGCACAATATCGAAGCTGGAAATATACTCGACATCACTTTCAGAGAGCACAAGATCTACTTTGCTGGCAATACCTCCCTTGTTTCCTCCCACAAATACACGATCGCCATCGACGAGATTGACACCGGCAAAACCATTTTCACCTTCAAATTGCTTGCAGTGAGAAATATCAACACCAATCTCATTCAAAACAGATATTATATGCTTTGCGGCTTCATCGGTACCGAAGATCCCTATATAAGCCGCAGTGGCACCAGCCTGACGTGCATAGACACTGAAATTCAGAGCATTTCCGCCTGGGAACATCTTCTTCAGGTGAAAGTACTTGTCTACAACATTGTCTCCTACACCAATAACTCGAAGCACCGTAACACCTTCTCAGTACTCTACTTTCCACATGTATCTGCGTCTGGAAAGTGGATGGTTTCGCTTTAAAGCCAGCTCTTCTGAGTAAACACTCAGCACGTTACTGAAAACAAGAGGATTGAAGAACTCGACGACGGAATCATCTATGAGGTTTATACCAAGTTCTTTGGCATCAAGAACTACGAATCTGCGAGCATACTTTTCGAGAAATCTTAGAGCTCTCTCGTCCAGATTCCTTGTCCTACCCTCACTCAAAAGAAGTATAAAGGGTGTCTCGTAGTCAACTATCTCGAATGGCCCATGAAAGAACTCTCCTGTGTGAATACTTGAAGAGTTGATCCACTGCATCTCCATCAAAATACATATTGAGTATGCGTAAGCCGCTCCGTAAGATGAACCGCTTCCCATAACGTAGATGTTTTTATCGTCCTTATAATCCTCTGCGAACTTCTCTGCTCTCCTTTTGACTAGCGTTTTCGCTTTGCTGACAACGACATCGAGTTTTTCGAATGAGCTTTCTACAAGTGGTGCCTTTTCGTAGTTCTCGAAAACCTTTAGGAGTTCGAAGGCAATTTTCATTACAAGTGCAGCCTTGCTTTCGCTAACACTGGCTTCCGGACCGTACTCATAGACAAGCGAGTAATCTCCCGCTTCAGAAAGCAGGGAGTCTGGCTTGAAAGCTATAGAGATTACGGCAGCTCCTCTGGAAGAAGCTACTCTGGCAGCTTCAACTGTCTCTGGAGTTGTCCCCTGGTGAGAAGT
>LGGY01000017.1 GCA_001509335.1 Fidelibacterota bacterium 46_43 | reverse complement strand
CTCCTGCTGGCGGGCTGGGGCTTGTCTTTGCTCTTATCACCCCTGCTGACAGCCTCTTTTATCCCCGATACATACTACAGGACGGTTTTTGGAATGATGATTCTGGAATTGATTTTCCTCGCGCCGGTTCTCTGGTATGTGCGGTGGAAAAAAGGGGAGTATTCCCTTATCCACCTTTTTAATCTTTCAGCGCCCGACACAGGTTCCTGGCCAGGGGTGATCTCTTTTGTGGCAGGCCTGCTCATTCTGGCGGATGCGGTGGACCGGCTGCTTATGCGGTGGATGAAAATACCACCGGAATATTTTTCCCTTCTGGAAGGAATGAAGTGGTCAGGAATCGTCGAGGCCATTCTGATGATTATTACCGTATCGGGTGTGGCTGCCTTTGTAGAAGAGGTGATTTTCAGGGGGATGCTCCTGGGGTCCACGGAAAAAGCCTTCCGAAAACCCCAGCTTGCCATCGTGATCTCATCCCTCTTCTTTGCCCTGGTTCACGCGTTGCCCTGGTACTTTGTGCAAATTTTTCTCCTTGGGATTATTCTTGGAGCCCTTTCGTCAGGTCTCCGGTCGGTGTGGCCGGCGGTTTTTTGCCACGGAGCCTATAATTTGTTTTCCATGATTCTTCTGAATCTGGACCATGAGCCCCTTTGGTATGCGGCGGAAGGGCGCGTACGGAATATTTGGGTGCTGATCGCCGGCCTGCTGCTTTGGATGGGAATCTATTTACTGAAGCCTTACTTTCGCCTTCCGGTTCCCCCTTTGCCCCGGGACGTGGAAAAAGAATAAATTCGAACCGAAGATTTACGTGTCACTTGTGTATATTTGCCTTGTGATGATAAAACGACATTTTCTGATAACGGCCCTTTTCCTGGTATGCATGCCCATGGTTCTGTGGTGTCAGGACTATGAGGTGAATTTTCTCGGAATTCCCGTTGTGCGAGTTCACATTCAACAAATTCCCAACGAGGATCCGGGGCTTGTTACCTATGAGTATGCAGCCCGGACCACCCCCCTTTTTTCCGCCATTTATAAGGTGAATAACCACTATCGCGTCACAATGGACACATCCATGAGCCGGATTGTTTCCTATGAAAAAGAAATTTCCCAGAAAAACTTTAAACAATCCTTTCACACTCTGTATAAGCCAGGAAAAACAATCTATTCCACGGGAGAGGAAAGAATAGCGGAAACAAACCGGCATACGATGTTATCTTTGCTTCTGTCCCTGACGCGAGAAAGCACCCCCCGGGAATTTAGCACACCCCTTGAGATTGAAGGGGCTTATTATTCAACCCGGATGATTCCACGGGAGAAAAACTCAAATATTCTGGAGTGGGAAATTATTTTATTGCCGGATGGAGGATCCTCCGTTTTAGCTTCGACAGACCTTTTTACCTCCCGCCTGGCGGATCCGGAAGCCCAACGAAGTGTCAGTGTTGATATATCCACGGGCCGTATTGTATCGGCTTGTTTCACTCTTTCGCCCTATACACTCACAGCACGTATCCTGGGGGATTCATGATGCGCAAGGCCGTGTATCTGACCTGTCTGGTCCTGTTTTTGTCCGGGACGGTTTTCTTTCTATTCCGTTCCTGGTTGCGACAGGGGGAATTGGCGATCTTTCCTGAAATCCCCGGGGAAGGAGAGCAGACCTTTGTTGTGTGCCCTGACGAAGATGGGAAAAAAATCCACATTTACCTATCGGGGAAAGCAGATTTATTCCAGGCCCTTGGATTTGCCCAGGCCTGGGCCGTAGGCGACCGGATAATGTATTTGCGGCTAAGCACCCGGGGAGAACTTTCCCGGTATTTTGGAGAAGAATATAAATCGGCAGACACCTATCTGAAGGCCTGGCCCTTTGAAACCCTTGCGTCGAAAACCTTGTCCAACCTTCCGGATGAAACACGGGATAACCTTGAACATTTCGTCAGGGGAATCAATCAACGGTTTTCTTCTCTTCCACCGCCGTCGGGATGCCGTTGGTATCGCCTCGATATATCCCCCTGGACATCAATAGACGTACTGGCTATCTGGCACCTTATGCGTTGGGCACAATGTGAGAACTGGTCATTACCGTTCCTTATCCGTTATGCCGAAATTTACTACGGCCGACAAGTAAAAAAACAATTTGAAACGATTTTAAATATATCCCTGCCCGGTTTTGTGCCCGGGCACATCCGGGATTTTATGGCCTTCTATACGCTGGACCGGGATGTTCGGGAAAAAGTCGGACTGATGCCTGTATTCCCGGAGCAGGGCATGGAGGGATTTCCACTTTTTGGTTATTCCGGAGGTGAGAATGAGGACTGGATAGATATCGTGATACACCGGGATTCTTCCACGGTCCGGATGCTTCAGCACGCCGGCCTGCCTCTTGTTTTTTATGGAGATAAAGGATACGCCAGCCCGGCAAGGTGTCAGAGTGTCCACGCGGGTCCGGTTTTCCCCATGGTTACGACAGCCCAGCCGGATACGATCCTGCACATCAAATTGCCAGACTTCTCTCTGCAGGTCCCCGTCCGGCTCTTTGATGTGAGCGGAGATGTGTTCGCCCACCTGATGAATCAAGACAGCTTGGATATCCAATTCTTAAAAGATTTTTCTTACGCCGTATCTGCCGGAGTTACCGGATATGATACTTTGCCTTCCATGATCCGGGGCGCTTCGGAAAAAGAGCTGGCTGCTGAGATTTGCCGGAAATATCCTGACCATGAAGCCCTGGATCGTGTGTGCCGGACCCATGATCCCGCCCTGTGGGGGGCTTTTGTCGCAACCCTGCTGGATCAGGTTTACCGGGACGATCTGCAGGTTATCTTTCCGGCCCTTGTCTCCTGGCCCGGTGATTATCCCGGCCTTTTTCTGAAACACCTCCTGATGATGATGGAAAATCCCTACTCGGCATGGTGGGATGACAGGGAAACGCCGGATATTATTGAGCGGATGGATGATGTTATTACAAATGTCGGGGAAGTTGTGTTTACACAATATAGCCAGGGGAAACTATCCGTGCACATGGACGAAAGCCATGGACACCCCCTGGGACGTTTCCATATATTGACCGGTTCCTACCGGTACTTTCCCAAAAGTATCAAAATCCCCCTTGCTGTTGTCCGTAAGGACGACGGCTCCTTTCATTATAATCGTTTTGTCTGGATTCCGGATTACAAATCTTCAGAAAATTCGCTGAGATAGCTTTCAATACCTTCGGCACTGGCTTCCAGGGCAGATTTCCCCGATACCCAGCCGGCAGGACACACTTTTCCCGTCTCCCGGGTATAGGCCAAGGCGTCGGCTACACGCAAGATTTCATCAACATTGCGGCCAAGATTTAGATTATTGATGATTTGTGACTGCACAATCCCATCAGGGTCAATGAGAAAAGAAGCCCTGAGCGCCACACCGTCCGGATGTTCAATGCCGTATTTTCGTGTGATTTCATGATTGACATCTGCGACGACGGGAAAACGTACCGCTCCAATCCCTCCTTTTGTCCGGGGTGTTTTTTTCCAGGCCAAATGAGTATATTGTGAGTCCACAGATACGCCGATCACCTGGATACCCCGCTTGTCGAAGGCGTCCATGCGTTTGTCATGGGCAATAATTTCCGTGGGGCATACAAAGCTGAAATCCAGGGGCCAGAAAAACAAAACCACCGGTTTTCCTTTATAATCCGATAAACGAAAGGACGGATTGATTGTATTGTCCGGCATGACGGCCGGTGCTGTGAAGTCAGGGGCTTCATGGGATACGAGAACACTCATTATGATTCCTTTCTTTCCGGGTTTCTTTTTCGTTTTTCAATCATTTTCAGCATAAGCCTCTGATGTCCGACCTCCTGTTGCTGAAGGTTTTTAAAAACCTGCACAAGATGGCCGGAGGTACCGGTTAAGGTAAGATATAAACGATACAGGGCTTCAGTTTGTTTCTCCCGCTCCGAGGCAACGTTCAGAATCGTATCTGCATCCGATTTTTCGTTGATATCCGATGTTTTAACAACCCGGTCCGCGAGGTTAACCTATGCTCCCAATGTTTTATCCGGTACCCGGGAGGACACATGGATCTGGTTTCATAAACCCCGGAGATGATTTAAATGTTTAGTTTCCTCTCCCGAAAGCCCGACGGCCAGTTGCGGGCATCCCGATCACCAAGAAAACCGGCAGCCCGGACATAAAACACATGACTTTTTGTTTTAATCCGTTCCGCGTGTTCAAGAATATTGCGTACGGTTAAAAGTGTCATTGTTCACCCCGCAAAATATGGTCTTTACGTTTTGCCGCCGTGTGACCGTTGCGATAGCGTGAATCACATCCGGCCCCTCGATGAAGTCACCGTCGGGAAAAAAGGCCAGGGATGTTTGATAACAGGCGTCCACCTGAATCTGCCTCCGGGCATCGGTTTTCAGTTCTTTTTTGAAGGATTCAGGAATACAGGAAAGATCCATACCCTGTCCGATGGCTTCAAACATAATGAATACTGGTAAAAATTGGGTATCTGAGGGGTCAAACTTTGTATTGAAACGGTCCCGCCAACCGGGACGGGACGACTCATGCCGAATGCGGATCCTTCTTCTCTGTCGCTTTGTGGACAAATATAATTTGTTTTTTTCTGTAGTCGTTTGTAAGATACCAAGCTAAAAGAAAAGACAAGAGGATTCTCATGAGAGATAAAATTCACCCCAAATATGAACCTAGCACAATTACCTGCTCCTGTGGGAATGTCATAGAAACCCGGAGCACCGTAGGAGATATGCGGATTGAAATATGTTCTGCCTGCCATCCCTTTTATACAGGAAAGCAGAAATTGCTGGATACGGCGGGTCGTATTGAGAAATACAACAGAAAATACAAGATCAATCCCCAAAAGTAGCCCATCTATGAAATACCGGCGGTTCGCCCGGAGCCTGATTCTGATACTTCAGAAATCTTCCATTCTTGTGGGAGGCCAGGCGGTGATCGAGGGTGTCATGATGAGGGTCCCCGGTGCCCATGCAACAGCCGTGCGGATCCCGGATCAAACGATTATCACGGAACGAAAACCATTTATTTCCGCATCCAAACGGTTCAAATGGCTTGGATTTCCTATTATCCGGGGGATTGTGTCTCTCTTTGAGTCCATGAAAATCGGGATGGAAACCCTTCAGTTTTCCGCCGATCATGCCATGCCTGAACCGGAGAAGAAAAAAAACAGTTTTCTGGAAAAAGTCTATAATTCACTGACCCTGCTGGTATCCTTTGCTTTGGCAATCGGTCTTTTTGCAGTCCTTCCTCTGTGGCTCACAACGAAGTTTTTCGCCATTGAAAAAACAGCCTGGCTGTTCAACCTGGTGGCAGGACTCTTTCGCATTTTCTTTTTTCTGGTCTATCTGTTATTAATCAGCCGGATGAAGGATATCAAACGTCTCTTTGAATATCACGGCGCAGAGCATAAAACCGTGTTTGCTTTTGAACACGGACGGGATATGACCCTTGAAAATATCCGTCCCTTTTCCACGTTTCATCCCCGCTGCGGCACCAGCTTCCTGTTTGTAACACTGATCAATGCCATTATTATGTATTCCGTGATTGATTCTGTCATCATTGCTTTTTACGGCCCCATGTCTTTAGCAGCCCGTCTTTTGGTTCATCTGCCTTTGATTCCTTTGGTGATGGGAGTGGGTTATGAGGTTCTGAAATGGACAAGCCGGCACATGAATAACCCCCGGATCGGCTGGATGACCAAACCGGGGCTCTGGCTCCAGCGAATTACCACGTCCAGCCCGGATGATGATCAAATTGAATGCGCACTGACTGCTCTCAGAACCGCTTTTGATTCCGAATGGGAAAAATACACCGGCAAAGAATATATCGCCGAAGCTGTTGACTAATGAGAGAAAAACTTGAACACATTAAAATCAGGTATCAAGAGATACTGGAAACGCTGGCAGACCCAGATATTTTTCGGGACCAGGAGCGGTATAAACGGCTTACAAGGGATCAGAAAAATTTAGAGCCCATTGTTCAGGCTACGGAAAAGTACGAAAAACTTTTAGATCATATTCACGAAGATGAACAAATCCTCCGGGGAAATGACGCCGAATTGAAACAAATTGTCCGGGAAGAGCTGGACGATCTGCTGGCAGAAAAAGAATCCATGGAAGAGCATCTGAAATTCCTGCTCATCCCTAAAGATCCCAATGATGACCGGAATACCATTTTGGAAATCCGGAGCGGGACCGGAGGCGATGAAGCGGCGTTGTTTGCCGCCGATCTGTACCGAATGTATACCCGCTATGCCGAAAGACAGGGATGGAAAGTGGAGGTGCTGGCCTCTTCGGAGCTGGGGATTGGTGGCCTAAAGGAAATATCCATGTTAATTGCCGGGAAGAGCGTCTACAGTAAATTGAAGTATGAATCCGGTGTTCACCGAGTTCAGCGGGTACCTGTCACCGAAAGTTCCGGACGGATTCATACTTCCGCAGCCACCGTAGCGGTCCTCCCCGAGATGGATGATGTGGATGTGGAAATCGATGAAAAAGATATTCGCATCGATACTTACCGGGCCTCGGGACACGGTGGACAGCATGTGAATAAAACCGATTCAGCCATTCGTATTACCCATTTTCCTACCGGAATTGTGGTCACCTGCCAGGATGAAAGCTCACAGCATAAAAACAAAGAAAAAGCCCTGAAGATTTTATATAGCCGGGTCTACATGGAAATGGCCGAAGCCCGGCAGAAGTCCATAGCGGAAGAGCGAAAATCCCAGGTTTCCACGGGGGATAGAAGCGCAAAAATCCGTACCTACAATTTCCCCCAGGGGCGCATTACAGACCACCGGATCAATTATACGGCTCATAATCTTCCGGAAGTGATGGAAGGTGATCTGGATAAACTTATTGAAGAGCTGACTCTGGCGGATAACATGGAAAAGTTGAAAAATCTCTGATTCCATGACAGAACATGCACAAGAAAAAGTCTGGCGTTTAGTGGATCTCATGCACTGGTCCGTAGAGTATCTTGAGAAAAAGGGCATTGAGGATTCGCGAACCGCCGTGGAATGGATGCTGACCCATGTGTTAAAGATATCCCGGGTGGATTTATACCTGAGCTATGACCGGCCGATGAGCCGGGAAGAATTGAATCAATATAAACCTTTATTACTGAAATGTGCCGCCCATCAACCGGTGCAACAAGTGGTGGGCCAGGCAGATTTTTATGGTTTTCAACTGACTGTCAGTCCGGATGTTTTGATTCCCCGTCCCGAAACGGAGCGCCTGGTAGAGTTTGTCATCTCGGAGGCCAAAAAACGAATCGCCCCCTTTTCCATCTTGGATATCGGCAGCGGAACAGGTGCCATTGCCATTGCTTTGGCGAAACATTTACCGCTGGCCCGTATTCATGCCCTGGAGGTTTCTCCCCAAGCGGTGGATATCCTGAAAAAAAATTGCCGATTTCATAATCTGATGAACCGAATCAGTATTTTTCAGGAAGATGTTTTAAACTGGGAGGCACCGGAGCCGTATGATATCATTGTCAGTAATCCCCCCTATATTGCCGAACATGAGATGGAACAGCTTCCGAAAAATGTGGGGTATTATGAACCGCCCCTTGCCCTGACGGATCGCCACGATGGTTTGACCTTTTACAGGCATTTTGCCCGTAAGTTTCAGGATTGGCTGCTACCGGGAGGGATGGCCGTTGTGGAATTCGGTGGACCATCCCAACGTGAGTCTGTCGAGGAGATTTTTCACGCCTATAAAGACCCGGAAATTCATCGCGATTATCAAAAAGATGATCGATTTATAAGCTTTTTTCGTCCCTGATGCCTGAGAACATTTGCGATTCAGAATCACTTTCGTAAATTTGCCCTCATAAAACGGAGGTTTGGGTGAGTAAAAATTTGATTATTGTTGAATCACCGTCCAAAGCAAAAACCATCAGCCGCTTTCTTGGTAAGGATTACGATGTCGTGGCATCCATGGGACACGTACGGGACCTGCCGCCAAAAAGCATGGGTGTAAATGTGGAAGGGAATTTTGAACCTTCCTATATTATTCCTCCGGACAAGAAGAAAGTCATCAATGCTTTAAAAGAGAAGGTTCGTCAGGCGGATAAGATCTTTTTAGCCTCCGATGAAGACCGGGAAGGCGAGGCCATTGCCTGGCATTTATGCTGCGTTCTGGATCTGGATCCGGAAAAAACATCCCGGATTGTGTTTCATGAAATCACCAAACAGGCCATTGAAGAAGCCTTAAAAAATCCCCGTCATATTGACCGGCATCTGGTGGATGCCCAGCAGGCACGCCGGGTTTTGGATCGACTGGTGGGGTTTGAAGTATCCCCCGTTCTTTGGAAAAAAGTCAAACCGGCCCTTTCAGCCGGCCGTGTCCAAAGTGTGGCCGTGCGCCTGATTGTTGAGCGGGAAGATGAAATCCGGACATTCAAACCCAAAAATTATTTTAAAATCACGGGAGAATTCCATCCTAAAAAGTGTGAAAATGAGGTGTTTACAGCCGAATTACCGGAAAAGATTTCCAAGGCTGATAAAGCAAGAGAATTTCTTGAAGATTGCCTGGAAGCTGAATTTACAGTCAGCGATATTTCACGGAAACCTGCCGTAAAAAATCCTGCACCTCCTTTTACCACGTCTACCCTGCAACAGGAAGCCGGGCGTAAACTGGGATTCTCCGTCTCCCGAACCATGTCCGTTGCTCAGCAATTATATGAAGCCGGTTATATCACCTATATGAGAACCGATTCTGTGAATCTTTCGTCCATGGCCATCGGGGCAGCCAAAGAACTGATTACGGCCCAGTATGGGAAAGAATATTCAAAACCAAGGAATTTTAAGACAAAAAGCAAATCCGCCCAGGAAGCTCACGAAGCCATCCGCCCCTCGTATCTGGACCGGGAAACCATTCAGGGAGACAGGAACCAGCAGCGCTTGTACGATTTAATCCGTAAACGGATGATTGCCAGCCAGATGGCACCGGCCAGGCTGGAGAACACCCAGGTAACCATCGACATATCCACACGTCCAGAAAAACTGGTGGCAAGGGGACAGGTCATTATTTTTGACGGTTTTCTCCGGGTGTATCAGGAATCCCGGGATGATGAAACGAACGAGGAAACGGCCGGACTTCCCAGGCTCACAGTAAGGGATTCCCTCATCCTTCAGGCAATGGAAGGTCGGGAGCGCTTTACCAAAGCACCGCCGCGCTATTCCGAGGCCGCCCTGGTTCGCAAACTGGAAGAGCTGGGGATTGGCCGTCCATCAACCTATGCTCCGACGATCTCCACGATTCAAAAACGGAAATATGTGGTGAATGAAAGCCGGCCCGGAGAGAAACGAGACTATAAAATATTTATCCTAAAAAGCGGAAAGGTTTCGGAAAAAACCGGCAGTGAAATCCAGGGGGCCGAAAAGAAAAAACTCTTTCCTACCGATACGGGTCAGGTGGTGAATCAGTTCCTGATGAAACATTTTGAAGATATTCTGGATTATGGATTTACGGCTGATGTGGAGGTGGAATTTGACCGGATTGCCGAAGGCCGGGTGGCCTGGGTGGACATGATCCGGGATTTTTATGGACCCTTTCATGCAAATGTTGAAAAAACCATGAAGGAATCAGAAAAATTCAAAGGAGAACGCTATCTGGGAAAAGATCCGGAAAGCGGTCGGGATGTCTTTGTGAAAATCGG
>LGGY01000157.1 GCA_001509335.1 Fidelibacterota bacterium 46_43 | reverse complement strand
TTGGATCCCCGTGATTTTGAACCATCGGACTACGCGGAAGCGGTAACCTTCGTCCCGGATGTGCCGGGGATCTATGAAGTGATTGTTGTGATGATTGATGAAACAGGTAAAGAAACAGATGAAAGTTTTATCTATGAAGTCACATTGGCCGGAGAAGTAGAAAGAGAAGCACCTGAAGTAGTGGAAGAAGAACCGGTTGAACCCGAAAAACCAGCTGAAGTAAGTGAAGAGGAAATCTGGGAACCGGCACCTGAGCCGACGACTGAACAGAAAAAATCCTTTAAACCGCCGGTCAGCAAACCGGCTCCGGATGTATCTGCACAGGAAGCAGCCAACAGAATTCCCAGTGATAAAAGTCGGTACACCATACAGGTATCCAGCTGGACCAATTATAAGACAGCCCAAAAAGCCATGAAAGATCTTCAGGATGCCGGATTTGATGCTTATATCCAGAATGCTTACCTGAGTCATACGGATAAGGTGTGGTACCGCGTTCGTGTAGGGAATTTTACAAACCGGGCGGATGCCCGCAAAGTGGCTGAACAGATTAAGGAAAAGACCGGACAGGATACCTGGATCGATTATATGCGCAAAGATTACTAAAACCATTGAGTTGTGTAAGATTTGCTTTCCGTCTTGACTCTTATTCGAGGATATAATAATTTAACCGGCTTATGGAAATATTGCTCTCACATGTTTCCGATGAGGAAAAGCTCTTTGAATTTGATGAGCGATCGGCAGACATCGGACTTCCGGATCAGTTTGGGCGGGTCTCTACGTCCATTCATATCTATTCCCTGGGTCAAAAATATTTTGCCTGGGGGACACTGGAAGTGGATGTCCGACTGACCTGTGACATCTGCCTGGATGAATATGAGCGTCACTTTGTTGAGCATTTTGAAGTGGTGGCGGACAGTGGCCCGGAACCCGAAGTTCCCGATGAGGAGGAAGTGATTTATATTTCCCCCAAAGCACTGAGTATCGATTTCAGTGATTTTGCGCGCGATCAGCTTTTGCTGGCACTGCCTATTCAAAAACGTTGCCGTCCAGACTGCAAGGGATTGTGTCCCGTATGCGGAGCGAATTTGAACAGGGAAACCTGTTCCCATGAAACAGGTCGCCCGGATTCCCGATGGGACAAACTGAGAGCATTAAAAATGAAAATTGAAAATTCGGAGAATTAGATGGCGAATCCAAAAAGAAGACATTCCCATGCACGGAGTGCAAAAAGAAGGACACACTATACGGTGGATGCTCCCGCCTATCAGAATTGTCCTCAATGCGGACACGCAAAATTACCCCACCATGTGTGTCCCAACTGTGGTTATTATAAAGGAAGACCGGTTATTACACCGAAAGAAAGTTAAGAAATGACTTTTTTCTCCACAGATCAACGATAAAAGACAGGAAGCGGATAATTGTCCGCTTTTCTGTTTATATGTTGCACAGAGGAGATGTACCATGGATTCCACATTAAAAACCGCTCTTGTTTTTCCCGGTCAGGCCTCGCAGGTTGTAGGGATGGGGCGGGATCTCTATCAGGCCTTTCCCCTGGCGAAAAAAATGTTTGATACAGCCAATGAAATAGTTGGATATGATTTAGCTGACAAATGTTTTAATGGGCCTCTTTCTGATTTAACCCAGACACGTATTACCCAGCCGGCGATTTATACGGTTTCGTCTGTCTTGTTTACACTTCTGAAAAAAATGGATTTCCCTTATCTAGCAACAGCCGGTCACAGTCTGGGTGAATATTGCGCCCTTTACGCGGCTGGTGTATTTTCCTTTGAGGATGGACTCCGCCTGGTGAATGTCCGGGGGAAAGCCATGCAAATTGCCGGTGAACAAAATCCCGGTGCCATGGCGGCTATCTTGAAATTGGAACGGGAAAAGGTGGAAGAAGCCTGTCAGCGGGCAGCAGAATATGGCCGGGCACAGATTGCCAATATCAATTCACCGGGACAAATTGTCATCTCCGGTGACGTGGAAGCAGTCCAGGCAGCTATGAAAATTGCGAAAGAACTGGGAGCCACCCGCGCCATTCAACTGGATGTCAGCGGTGCCTTTCATTCCCATCTGATGGCTCCTGCGAAAGAAGAATTGGAAAAAATCATAGTTGATATTCCATTTTATTCGCCGAATATCCCTGTGTATTGCAATGTGAATGGAGAGATTGCTGAAACACCGGATCAAATCAGGCGTAATCTTATTGACCAAATAGAAAACCCCGTCCTTTTTGTGGATCAGATTAACCGGATGATTGCAGATGGATTTGAGCGCTTTATTGAGGTCGGACCTGGTAAGGTGCTTCAGGGGTTGATTCACCGAATCAATCCGGACGTGGAAGTCAAAGGGATCTCTGGTTGTCCGGAGCTTCAGGATTTATGTGGGGATCTTGCGGTGCTGGAACATGAAGAGTAATTTGAAAGATAAAAATATCCTGATTTCGGGTGCTAGCCGGGGTATTGGTTACGCCATCGCTGAGCATTTTCTTAAATCCTGCTCCCATGTCATCATTGTTGGACAAAATCCCGGGAGACTGTCAGAAGCGGCAGAAAATTTATCAACTTATGGACCGGTAACTCCTATAGTGTGTGATATTTCTGAATCCACGGAGGTTGAGAATTTATTTGCAGAAATAAAATCCCGTTTTTCTACACTGGATTGTCTGGTAAATGCTGCAGGAATTACCCGGGATCAACTGGCAGTCCGCATGAAAGACAGCGACTGGGATGCCGTAATACAGGTTAACCTGAGCGGGACATTTTATATGTGCCGCAAAGCTGTCCGGATGATGATGGCTCAGCAGGGCGGGTCCGTGATAAATATCAGTTCGGTTGTTGGACTCCACGGGAATATTGGACAGGCTAACTACAGTGCCTCAAAAGCCGGTGTGATTGCTTTGACCAAAACCCTGGCACGGGAAACCGCCGGAAAAAATATTCGTGTCAATGCGATTGCCCCGGGTTTCATAGAAACCGATATGACGAAAAATTTGCCCGCTCAGGTAAAAGAAAATTTCTTAAATTCCATTCCCATGAGACGTTTCGGGTTACCCCGGGATGTTTCCGGACTGGCTGTTTTTCTTGCCTCGGAAGAGGCCGCTTATATCACCGGTCAGACATTTGTGGTGGATGGCGGTATGTCGATGTAACGGACCAGGAAGTGAAACAAATTATTGATACATGAAGGAGAATAAACATGGCTCGTGTGACGTTTGAAGAACTGAAAGCCAAAGTAGCTGAAAAACTGAATATTGACGAAAAGAAAATTACACCCGAAGCCCGCTTCATTGAAGACCTGGAAGCGGATTCTCTGGATACCGTGGAATTGATTATGTATCTGGAAGAAGAATACGGCATTACCATCTCCGATGAAGATGTAGATAAGCTTAAATCTGTGGGGGATGTACTTCTCTATCTTCAGACCAACGTGTGATCACTCCTGATACGGATTCCATGTTCCTTGTGTATGACCCTTCCAGGATTATGTTTATGACATCACAATCCCTGTTTCAAAAAATATCTCATAAAATTTCCCGTTTGCTGTCCCGGGATAAAAAAGCCAGTCTGGCAGATAAAATTTACCGTTTGTTTCCCTATCGTTTTCAGGATCCCGATCTCTTAAATCAGGCCTTTTTACATGCTTCTGCCATTAATCCTGAAACCCAGACCCGCGACGACAGTTATGAACGGCTGGAATTTTTGGGGGATGCCGTGTTGGAACTAGTGGTCAGCCGTTTCCTTTTCTATAAATTCCCTGACTATTCCGAAGGAAAACTGACGCAGATGCGTTCAAAGCTGGTAAACCGGACTACCCTGTCGAAGGTATCGACGAAATTGGGGTTTGGGGATCTCATGATTCTGGGACGGGGAGGAGAGAAGGATAACTTACGGACCCTTCATTCTGTGTTGTCAGACCTGTATGAATCCTTTACCGGTGCTTTGTATCTGGATGGTGGATTTCAGGTTGCCTCTGATTTTATTCATCAGACACTGTTGATTAACCACCATAAGTATATTCCGGCCCAGGATACACAGAATTATAAAGGCCGCCTGTATGAATATTGCCAGAAAAACAGTCTTTCCGAACCGATTTTTAAAGTCATCAGTGAAAATGGACCGGAACACGGGAAAGAATTTGAAATCAGTGTTATTATTAATGGTGAAGTGTATGGAACGGGGACGGGTAAAAATAAAAAGTCTGCAGCCCAGGAGGCGGCACGTTTTGCCCTGGGACGTATCAAGAATGAAGAAAAAAATCAGCCCTCTTCCTGAAGTTCTGAATTTTCTGCAATAAGTGATTCTCCAAAACGCTTTTTCCAATCGGGAAAAAATAAAATGAAACGATCTTTTAATGCCTTGTAAACATCCTGACGTTTATCCATTTTCAGTAAATTACATACCAAATCCTGCAATTCCTTAAAAGACAAACCCCGGATCATTTCGCGGACGGGTCCCAGAAAAATGGGACTCACACTCAGCATATCAATATCGAGTCCTATCAGGAGTAAAATGGACAATGGATCCCCCGCCATTTCACCGCATACAGATACTGGGACTTTATGATGGTGCCCGGATCGGATTATCCATTGAATGGTTCGGATCATGACGGGATCGTAATGACAATATATGTGATTGACTTTCTCATTGCCCCGATCCACTGCCATCATGTACTGGGTGAGGTCATTGGTTCCTATGGAGATAAAATCCACTTTTCCGGCGAGTTTATCTGCCATGAGGGCAGCAGAGGGAACCTCGATCAAAATGCCGATTTCACAGTTTTCGTCAAAGGGGATATTTTCTTCCCGTAAAATATTTTTTGCTGTTTCAAAATGATGGATAGCCTGTTCCAATTCTTCCAGACGCGAAATCATGGGAAACATGATTTGTACTTTTCCGTAATGTGAAGCTCTGAGCATGGCTTTCAGCTGGGTGATAAAAATATCCGGCCGGTCCAGACAGATCCGAATGGCCCGGTATCCCATATTCGGATTGTCCTCATGTAGCAATTCCTGTTCAAGAATCGAAGCGATTTTGTCACCACCCAAATCGATGGTTCGCAGTACAACTGGTTTGTTTTTAAGGAAACGCACCATAGTCACGTATTCCTGAAACAGCTCCTGTTCCGTCGGAAGGGTGTGTTTCATCAGATATAAATATTCACTTCTGTACAATCCGATTCCCTGACCGCCGAATTCTTTCAACCCCTTTAATTCTACGGGAAGACTGATATTTGCCATCAGATCTATGCTTTTTCCATCTTTCGTAACTGTTCTGTCGTCTTTATGCTCTGCATAATATGTTGTGATTTTTTGCAGACGCTTAATCTGTTGTTTATAAAGATACTCCGTTTCATGATCGGGATGAATGATCAGTTCTCCCTTGTACCCATCCACTATCAGGGTCTCACCGGACAGGGTCTCGTTGGCAATATTGGGAATCCCTACGATCATGGGAATTTTTAGAGACCGTGCCAGTATGGACGTGTGTGATGTCGTCCCGCCCAGTTCAGAGACAAATCCCCGGACATTATTATTGGATAAGATGATGATATCACCGGGTGTCAGGTATTTGGTGATTAAAATGACCGGTTCATCACTATGGTTGGGCAAGGGCTCGATGGTTTCAGACAAGAGGACCCGCAGGACTCGCTGTTTAACATCCCTGATATCCAGAATCCTTTCCTGAAAGAAGCTTGATTCACCATCATCCAGCATCTGTATGTAGACATTCATGACCACTCGGTAGGCAATAGGCACATGTACCAGATTCTCTTTCATGTAATTCCGGACCTCGTCATCAATGTGATGGTCCATAAGAATAGATATCTGAGCATTGATCAATTCGGCGTAATTGGGCCCCAGACGTTTTTCAATCTGGTCCCGGATTTGTTCAAGCTCCTTCAGTACTTTGTTCCGTGCCTTATTCAGGCGTTCCATTTCCGAATCAATATCTTGCAGAGAAATTTTTTTCTTGGGTATAAAATCAATTTCATGGGGACGATAAATCATGGCTTTGCCAATGGCTATCCCCGGTGCCGCTGTGATTCCTTTGATTTTTTCGTTGGTAACTGTCACTACTCTTCCGTCATACCAAATTTGTTCTTAGCAAGTTCAACGATAGCTTTCACGGCTTCTTCCTCATCCTCCCCATCTGCCTGGACTTTCAGGGTTGCCCCTTTTTCGGCTGCCAGGACAAGGATTCCGAGGATGGATTTGGCATTGATCCGTTTCTCTCCCCGGCTTAAGAATATATTGGAATTGAATTTCGATGCCAAAGTTACCAGCGCCGTTGCCGGTCTGGCGTGAAGTCCCTGTTTGTTGATGATTTGAAATTCTGCTTCTGTCATTAATTGGTCCTGTTCATAATGAATGATATGAATGAACAAATGAGTTTTTCCTGCGGGTCCGCTAATTTTTCGGCAAGATGGTAAGCCTTGTCTACTTCCTGTTTAATACGTTCTTCGGTTTTTCTCACCGCCCCCAGTGATTCGAAGAAGTCCCTGATTCTGCTTATACCATGTTTTGAAATATAGTCAGGTGTCAGCATAGAATCAAGAAGGCTTCTCTCTTTTTTTTTGCATAAAGAATAGGCTGTCAGTAAAAGAAATGTCTTTTTCTTTTCTATCAGATCGCTCCCCAGGCTTTTTCCCATATTTTCCGGATTGCTGGTAAGTTCCAGCAAGTCATCTTGTAACTGAAAGGCTCTTCCTGTTGCAAGTATCACCGTTTCAATAATCCGAATCTCCTCCTCCCCGCCATTTCCCAGCAACGCCCCGATCTGAGCTGCCCCACTGAGTAAACGGCCGGTTTTTAATTCGATCATCTGCAGATAATCTTCAATCCGGACGGTATCCGATGTTTCAAAGGATAAATCGTAGCTTTGGCCCTCACATACGTGGAGGACGGATTGAGTAAATATGGGCAGGATAGTATTTCGAACAGGCAAATTGCTCTTTTGGATGGTTTGAAATGCCAATGTGAATAAGGCGTCACCGGACAGGATACCGGTATTGACATCCCACTGAACATGGATGGCCGGCTTGCCGTGGCGCAGATTGTCACTATCCATAATATCATCATGGATCAATGAAAAAAGATGGATCATTTCGATGGCCATGGCCGGATAGCGCGAACTTTCCCGGCTGATTCCGTAGCTGTCCGACATGGCTGCCAATAAAGCCGGTCGGATCCGCTTTCCTCCGGCATGAAATGCATAACGAATAGGATCATATAAATCTGCCGGATTTTCCGGTAATGGGCAGGCATTCAGCTGATCATTGAACCAGGAGACATATTGCCTGTAGTATGTTTCAAAATCAGTCACGGCTTTGTCTCAATATTTTTGGGTTATTGTGAAATGAGGTGTATGTGGGACATCCGGTTAAGAACATGATTTGTTTTAGGACGATTCTCATGTTCCGAAGGGTGTTCACGACACCTTCCCTGCCATTTTTCAGATAAGCCTGATAGATGGTGTTGGCCGTTGAGCAGAGACGGGCTCCAAGGGCAATTCCTTTTGCCACATCATGACCAGTATGGATTCCTCCGCCCGCAATACACAGCATCCCTGGACACTCTTCCAGGGCGGTTTTCAGGCAATGGGCCGTGGCAAGCCCCCAGGAATCAAAGGGGTCGCTGTCTGAGCTATCTCCTTTTCGAAATCGCTCCGCCCGTGCCCATGAAGTGCCTCCCCGTCCGCCAAGATCCAAATAACGAATGCCAACCTGCCATAATTGCCGGATATCATTCCCGGAAAATCCATGGCCCACCTGTTTGGCAATGATAGGAATGTCCGATTCTTCAACAAGAGTGCCAAGTGCATCCATAATCCCTGTAAAGTCTGTATCCCCTTCCGGTTGTATCAACTCCTGAATTTTATTGAAATGGATCGCGATGGCATCAAACTGTCCATCCCGGGTTAGGGTCACTATTTTTTTTCGGATGTGCGGATCCCTAAGCTGGGCAATACCGATATTGGTGATCAACGGAATATTCGGGGCGATGTTTCGTAAGCCTTGTAAAACGGAAAGACCGGTATGGTTTTCCAGAAAGCTCCGCACGGAACCGATGCACAGAGGGATTCTTTCCAACTCTGCGCACTCTGCCAAAGCTTCATTCAGGGTATTTCCTTCATCTGACCCGCCGGATAAAGCCGCAATCATCAGGGGAAAGGAGATGGGATAACCCAGGAACGAAAGTGATGGATCGATGGCGTCAAAATGAAGCTCAGCCGTTTCTGCCGGAATCCATTCCCAGTCTTCAAACCCGTTTGTTGATTCCGGCACGGATAAATCAAACTGTTTGAATAATTCCAAATGTTCGTCTTTTCGTTCCTGTGTTCCCATGATAGGTATCGTAAAATTTTCCCAGAGGACATAAACGAGGATACCTGATCCCCGCCATGATGATTATTCTTCCTTTAACGTTCCGAATTCTGCCAATTTATTCATGATGAGATTCCGGATCTCTTTCAGCCTTTTTTCAGACCGGGCTTCAAAGCGGACAACAATGATGGGTTGGGTATTGGAAGCTCGCACGAGTCCCCATCCATCCTCAAATTTTACCCGGACACCGTCAACCGTAATACAATCGTAGTGTTTGCTGAAATACTCCACAGCCTTTTCTGCGATTTCAAACTTGGCTGTATCCGATTCAGCTGCCAGACGGATTTCCGGTGTAGAGACAAATTTTGGTAGTTCGTCATAATAAACATGCAGAGGTTTTTCTGAGCGGGAAAGTAGCTGAGCAAAGCGGGCGGCCACATAAATAGCATCGTCATAGCCGTAATATCCGTCTTTGATAAAGATATGACCGCTCATTTCACCACCAAAGGGGGCACCGGAATCCAGCATCTTTTGTTTCAGCAGACTGTGACCTGTTTTCCACATAAGCGGTACACCCCCCAGACGGCGAATTTCATCTTCCAGAACCTGCGAACACTTGACATCGAAGACAATAGGCGTCCCCGGTTCCTTAATCATTTCACGAAGAAAGATACTCATCACCTGATCCGCCCAGATAATGCGGCCTTTATCGTCAACCACCCCCAACCGGTCTGCATCGCCGTCAAAGGCAACACCCAGGTCATATTTCCCAGTTGCCATCATATCCATTAAGTCTTTCACGTTTTTCTCAACTGTGGGATCCGGATGATGGTTGGGAAAAGAAGGATCCACATCGCAATAAAGTTCTGTCACTTTGGCTCCAAGACGGCGAAAGAGTTCCGGTGCCACCAGTCCACCGGCGGCATTTCCGGAATCGAGAACTATTTTTAATGGTTTTTCCAGAGTAATTCCCTGTGTGACTTCCTCAATATATTCCTCCCTGATCTTTTTATCTTCCCGCATCTCTCCTTTGCCGGTTTCAAAATCCTTCTGTTCAATTAGTTTCCGGATTTCCTGGATTCGTTCACCAAAGAACGCTTTTTTCTGATAGGATAGTTTAAAACCGTTGAATTCAGGGGGATTGTGACTTCCTGTAATCTGTACACCGGCATCCACATTCCGTTTAAACAGACTGTAATAGTTGAGGGGTGTTGGGACGATTCCGATATCAATCACATCAATACCGGTGGATAAAACGCCTTCTGCAAAGAGTTTTTTCAGCCTGGGGGTTGTATCGCGGACATCTCCGCTCTCATATTAAGTTAATTTAAGAAATCTTGATTGTTTGGACAGTAATTTTATGGGAGATGGGACTTGTGGGTATGAGGGTATGAGGCAATGGGTAGAGGGACAGATGCGGTGAAAGCACGATGGGGGGTGACGCGTGACTTTTGATCAACGTCAACTATTTTTCCCTGGCGCATTGCTTCACGAAAGAAAACATTTTTAACAAATACTTGCCTCACGAGAAAAAACACCGGAAACTGTCATAAATCAGAAAGGTGGTGAGGTATGAAAACATCCATGAGTTTTAAATCAAAACGTGAATTATTAATCCAGATAAAAGCCAGGTATGCTGAATCGTTTCCTTCTGTTAAGAAATTTCTTTTAGATGAGTTTACGGCTTATACCGGTTATAAAAGAAATTATGCGATTCATTTACTGAATAGTAAAAAAGACATTTTTATGTAATCCAAATATTTTTGTCTTTTCCATTTTGTATTTCAGCAATATTGGCTAAAAACTATATTTCATTTCAAACATTAGCATATCATAATCTTTCAAACCGGTAAAAAGGTTTTGACC
>LGGY01000156.1 GCA_001509335.1 Fidelibacterota bacterium 46_43 | reverse complement strand
ATCGTCAACGAAAACGCGTGGACAGCCCACCCACCGGCAGACACTCTCAGCCCTGAAAGCATCCGCAGTTATAGACAGGACATTCCCCTAAATTTGTGGGTAGGCACTGTTAAATTCTATGTGGATCAGGATAATTACTGGCTGGTCACCAAGGGACATCACATCTTTGATGTGCCGGATTTAGCTTATTTTATCCATGATGATGAAGAGGAGACGCAAATCATCAAGCACTTCATCAATATCTTTTATTACCTCTACGAACAGGATGTTTTTGTTACCGCCGGGGACACCCTGGAAATCGCACAGCAGGGGCAGTTCTTGAAGTTTGCTGAAGTACCAGAAGGCGCAGATTTCCTGATGGGACCATCCGGTACACTAATAATCGAAAAGAGCACCCCCGATGACATTTCAAAGTCCTAACCCCGTTTATAAACAAATTCTTCAATAAACCGCCGTTGTTCCGGGGTTTCAATTGCACGGGGGATATGCAAACGCACCCAATCAGATGCCTCCGCACCATCCAGACCGAACACGACCTTTGCCAAACAAGCAGCAAACATACCCGTCCGTCCCAGCCCTGCATGACAGTGAATTATTGATGTCAGACCAGATTTCGCTGCGCGCAGAATTCGTTTCACTGGCTCCTGGAAAGCACCTTTTTGGGGAATCGAAAAATCCTGAACGGGCGTATAAATCACATCAAAACCAAGCTGCTGATAACGCTTGATCAAATCAAGACCGGTCAAATTTTTAACCTCTGGATTTGGCGTGAGCATGACCACGGCGTCCACACCAAGCTTGATAAAAGCATCCAGCAAAAGACCCTGGCTGTCAAAAAGCGGGCTGAAGGGCAGCGGGCTGCGGTAAATTGCGCCTTCCAATCCATAAGGCAGCAAGGTCAATAAGTCATCAGGCAATATCGGTATCTCCTCATTCATCCCTTTGAATTATACGGTAAATTTCATCAATGGCATTCCATCAAAAATTCTTTCGGCGATGAGTGGACGATAAATCCCGCCAATAATTGGAAAAGCGTTCTTTTTGGTCATAATCCATATTTAATTCGTCGCTGATTTAAATGCCAAAAATAACTATTCATTTCTATTGCTTGTGGTATAATGTCGCTGGAAAAAATTCAAGTAAACAATACATAAGTTGAATGATAATCATTTAAAAGATGTATAATCACTTGCATTTTCAAATAAATAATCTAATGGAGGTTACCTGATGAAAGTTACTATTGATAAAGATCTGTGCATAGACTGTGGCGTATGTGAGGCATTAGTCCCAGAGGTTTTCAGCATAAACGATGAAGGCTTTACAGAAGTTATCCTTAACCCAGTTCCGGAAGAGCTTCAAGACGCTGTCCGTGAAGCTGCTGAAGAATGTGCCACAGAAGCGATAATAATCGAGGAGGATTGATTTTCTACTAATGGGATTATTTACAGGCAGGTTTTGAACCTCCAACGCGTGTCAGTTTAAAAACAACGCTATCAGAAATTATGATCCCAATAATTGGTTAAATCGTGGGTCTATAAATAGATTCACCTTATAAACCATTTCATAGAAAAATCAATAGTTTTTAAAAAGTGAACACCTTTCTGGTGTAAAACCATTTGTACGATCAAGACCAAGTTAAAAATATAATTAGGAGAATGTTTGATGAGAGTTATTGTTGATGAAGATTTGTGCTTAGGTTGCGGAATTTGTGAAGGTCTGGCCCCTGAGGTATTCAGCCTGGCTAATGAGCCCTTTGCAGAAGTTTTGCTTGACCCTGTACCAGAAGAATACGAGGACGCAGTTCGACAATCAATCGAAGAATGCGCTGAAGAAGCGATCATCATTGTTGAAGAGTAATCTCCCTCAATAATTGACTGACAAACCGAGAGGCTATCTCAAACGGGATAGCCTCTTTTGGTTTTAAGATGGTGAGTGGGGATTAGGGAGTGGGAATTGGTTACAAATAAAAATCAGGACGGGTCACGGGTCACCATTCACCACTCACCACTCACCACTCACCATTCACCATTCTCCATTCACCATTCACTTTCTCCTTCACAACTCCGGCTTGAACAGCCCCAATGCCACAGCTCGGGCGACCAGCTGCTGGATATTGTGCGCATCAAGGCGCGCCTTCATATTCGCCACATAGCCCCGGATGGTTCGGGGACGCAAACCAAGCTTGAGTGCGATTTGGGCAGTAGTCAAGCCCTCCCCCAGCAGCACCAAAACCTGGTGTTCCCGCCGGCTGAGTTTGGGAAGGTCTTCTTCCGGCACAGGCGCACTCCGGGTGATCACAACAATATCACCTTGCTTACGGGCAAATAAAGGACCTTTTGCATCGGGCAAATACGCTTCCCAACGACCCTGATTAACAGCCCGGATGATCCGCTCAATTGGGGCGTTTATTTCTACAACGCCAAAGGCATCCGGCTCTTTGAAAATCAAAACTCTTGTCATTCTGGAATCCTCCTGTAGACCCCGCGCGCTTGTGCACCACAATTTGCTCTTCAATAAATAGAACGTATGTTCTAATCATACGCAATAAGGGGATGATTTGTCAAGCGTTTAAATGTTAAGATTGGGTGGAAACTTCAGTTGATGAATTTTTGCTCATTGTCCAAAAGGCGATCACAGCCAGAAGGCCAAATACAGCGCCTGCCCACCATGGTGCCTGGTGACAAATCCGGTCGCTGAGAAATCCCCCCAAAACCGGGCTGATCCCTACGGCTACATTCCAGGACAAGCCATACAGGCTCATGTAACGGCCTCGCTTGTCAATTGGCGCGAGGTTGGCAGCATACGCGCTGGTTCTCGGCACCACCACCAGCTCTCCCAGTGTCATAACCACCATTGCCAACCAGAATCCCCAAAATCCCGTTGATAAAGCTACGATAAGCGGTGCAAAGATGTAAAAAACTGATCCCCAACGCATCACCCGCACTTCAGGATAAGATCGGGTTTTGCGTGTGATCAAAACTTGTAAAAAGACCACCATCAATGCATTGGTGGTTGGCAGCCATCCATACAAACGCTCCGGGATGCCGTATTCTGTCTTGACATACACAGACAGCAGCACCCACATCAAAGAAGCGGTCATTTGAATAAGTGTAAAAGCCCCAACCAGGGACATAAAGGCTTTGTCTGTCAATGCCTGCCAATAGCCCCTTAATTGCCTGACCAGGCTGGATCTTTCTGTGTTGATGCCTTCAGGCAGCGTTTCCCGGGCAAATAAAAGCAGCAATAAGCCGTAGAAAATATAACCTGCTGCAGCACTGAAGAGCCCTATGCTGTAAGAGCGTGCTAAAACCAGTCCGCCCAACGCCGGTCCTGCTGCCACGCCAATGTTCCGAGCCATTCGATAAAGGGCATAGGCATCCGCCCGCTTGCCCACCGGGAAGAGATCCGCCAGCATGGCATCGCTGCCCACCTGGTACAGCGGTGAAAAAGCCCCACTGATGCCCATGATCAGGGCAAAGACGGGATAGCTGGATGCCTGGTTAAGAAAGACATAACACACGCCGTTACCAATCAAGCTGACCACCATCACCCATTTGCGCCCTAATCGATCGACGATCGGGCCGGCTATGATCGCCGAGACCAAACCGGTAACCGCGTTGATTGACATCAAACTGGCTGCTGCAGCCAGTGAAAGCGAGAGCTTATCGCTGGCATATATCATCAAAAACGGCCAGATCATGGTTGAGCCTGTCATGGCTATTGCCATGCCGACGAAAATCAGCCAGAACTGGCGCGGGTACTGTGAAAATTCTCGCTGCAGTCGATTTATCATCAGGAAAAATTATAACAGACAGAACCCAAAATTAGATTTTTCTCACCCATCCGACAGTACAATTGCGAAATCTTAAATAGCACCCCGTTTTCTGTAATATATCTATAAGGAGAGCTGAGCAGAGCATATCCCTTGACCACAAATCATAAAGTTTATAAAACAAGTTCCCCTAACCTGCAGATTATTAGAACAATCCCGTTTCGAATTCGCCACATTTCAGGGCGTTCCCCACCTGTCTACTGACAAATCGAAAGATCGGTCGACGTTACTGACCTTAAAAATTCCCCCGCCAACAGATGGACAAATCGAAAGACCTGACGACGTTACTGACCTTAAAAATTCCCCCCGCCAACAGATGGACAAATCGAAAGACCTGTCGACGTTACTGACCTTAAAAATTCCCCCCGCCTGCGGGGGGTTAGGGGGGTAAAGAATAAATATTTTCATTCCGGACTTCTGCAGAACAAAAAATATCATCGTAATTTCAAGGTCTTCTAAACTTGATCTGTTATTAGTTAGGGATCAAATCTCATTCCAAATAAAACAACTGATGTCCCATGAAAATCAAGCGAACTGGGCGGGCAACCACCGCAACATCCGGCAATGCAGCCAGCAATGCTGCCACATAAACCGCATTAAAAGCAGAAAACTCTTCAGCGATCTCAATGCCTGTCAATTCACGGCGAGCTAACAGGGCACCAAAAGCGTCCTCAAGGGTATCTCGCTTGATAATGCGGGGTTTGCCGCTCACCACTGGCGATAGGACCACTTGTGATTGACCGACCTCGGACACCTCAAAAGGATGTCCATGTCTGAGCGTCTTCAGCTCACGCCCATGCAGGTTACAAATGTTTGGCCAAAATTGGTCCCGGGTCAGCAAGATATTACCTCCTGCGGTAAACCACATAGTAATGATCTTCGAACGCAAAAAATTTGAGCTCTGCAGCACCAATAAAATACAAATAACAAATGATGATTCATAACAAAAAATTATACATGATATTTAGCAGTTTAAATATTTCACCGCGTAAAAATCAAAATGCATGGCTTTAACCCCCACCATAGGCTCGTGCCCTTGCCTGGGCAGCAATTTTATTGCTCAAGCCATCGCCCCGGGCAACAGAAACCCCAACCTGTCCATCAGAGGCTGTAACAATCTCGGCGACATTCTGATGGGTAAAACCCGGGCAAAGCAAGATTGAGTCGATCTGGTGTTCTTCAACAAAACTATTGACGACAGCCAAAGCCTCAGCCTGATCCCGCACCACAACGGACCACAGTTTGAACTTTCCCGTGTCAATCATGGAACGATGCAATTCAGCATCTGCATCAGGGGAATGTGCCATAAACAAAACATTGAAAGACATAAATTTCCTCCACGACTTGGGATCTCATATACAATAAATTGTACACGGGTTTTTGTCAATTGGGTATTAGATTTTCGGAAAAGAATCAAAACCAGTTGGATGGCGGTTGTCTTTCTTATAACTAACTGCCTAATACCCAACACCTGTCCCAATATTCACGTCTCACAACCTACCAATCTCATCTCATGTATAATTACGGCATCATGACACCAAAAATCTCCCAAATCATCCGATCCAATCGTAAAACCTTCAGCCTTGAGGTCAAACCCGATGGGCGATTGATTGTGCGCGCACCTAAGGCTGCCGATGACGACCTGATAAAAATAATGGTTGCAAAAAAAGCGGACTGGATTGTAAAAACGCAATCCCGGCTTGCCAGTCAGTATCCTGAGCTAGCGCCGCCGTCATTCACCCCCGGCGAACAATTCTGGTACCTGGGAGATAAGTACCCCTTGAAGATAACGGATCGCCAGCGTCCGCTGCTGGAACTGGACGGCGCGTTTTATCTCTCCAGGGAGGCGCAGGATCGCGCAAAAGAAATATTTACCGAATGGTACCGTGAAGAGACACGCAAGATCACAGCCGATCTGATTGCAAGCTACAAAATCGACGATAAGTTCAATGTCAGCCAGGTGCACATCACCAGCGCACGCACACGATGGGGATCATGTTCTGGGAAAAACAACCTCAACTTTACCTATCGCCTGTCCATGGCACCTTTGGAAGTCATCGATTACGTGGTTGTTCACGAATTAGCCCATCTCAAAGTTCGAAATCACAGCAAAGCATTTTGGGATGCCGTAGCTCAGATCAAACCCGATTATAAAAAGCACCGAAAGTGGCTAAAAGACAACGGCGCATTACTCTCCCTCGAATGATTTCCTTTGAAGGTTTTAACCGATTAATAACCTGGCAAAAACCTGAAGTTCATCGAAATTTGATACCATAAATAAAACCAACCAATTATATGGAGATAATGAATGCCCGAAAAAACAAAAGTCCTCTTCCTGTGTACCGGAAATTCTTGCCGCAGTCAGATAGCCGAAGCCTGGCTTCGTGAGCTGGGCGGCGACGCCTTCGAAGTCTACAGTGCAGGGCTTGAACCGCATGGGGTCAACCCCTACACAACCCTTGTGATGGAAGAAACCGGCTATGACATGAGTGACCATCGCTCCAAACACCTTGATGAATACATAGGAAAAATCGACTTTGATTACCTGATCACGGTATGCAGTAACGCTGATGAACGCTGTCCTTTTTTCCCGGGTATGGGCACGCGACTGCATTGGCCCTTTGAAGATCCAGCCGCTTTTGATGGTCCTGATGACGAAAAATTAGCATTCTTTCGAAAAATTCGTGACCAAATTAAGGAAAAAATTCAGACCTGGTTGAATGAAGAACACAAGGTTTAATTTAAGCCTTCAAGATATACCTATGCGAATATAAAAAGAGCTTGTCCGAAAAGTAATAAATAGCCACGAGGAAAAGCTAATAAAACCCTGGTAATTTTGTATGAGGCTTACCGTTTGGTTTCTGTTCATAGTAAAAACCCTCTCCCTTTGGCAAGGGAGAGGGTTTCCAAAGAAATTTGAATAAAAGATTTGGTTTAGAAATTTTTGCAATTGGTTAGTTTCTCACCCTCACCTCAATCCTCTCCCTCGGGGAGGGAGAGGAAGAAGGAATCACACTGTCCTAGATAGCAAGGGGATTAAAAGTTCTTATAGGACAAAATCTTCATTCAGCATCAAAACCCATCAGATGTTCAATTCATCTGAAATTAGAGTTCGCAATAGCGATCAATCCGTTTACCTACAACCGCCAAACTATCTTCCCAGAATTTCTTCGACCGGATATCAATGCCAAATCGGGCAGCCAATTCTGCAGCAGGTGCTTCACCCGTGCTGGACAACAATCTCTTGTAATCCTGGATAAACGCATCGCCACGCTGTTTGTAAATCGCATACAAACCAATGCCAAACAGCATTCCAAAGGCATACGGGAAGTTATAAAAGGAAAGACCTGCAGAATAATAATGCGGTTTCCATGTCCACATGAATTTATGACGGAATTCCGGGTCCAAGCCCTCGCCATAAGTCTTCACCTGGGCATCTTCCATGATTTCGCAAAGCTCATCGGCGCTCAGTTCAGCTTTCTTCCGTCGTTCAAAGACCTCTTTTTCAAACAAGAACCGTGAGTAAATATCCACAATCACCTGTGAATCGCCAATCAAAGCTGTTTCAAGCAGTGCAAGCTCTTCTTGCGGAGCGGTTATGGTGTCCATGACCGCATTAAAAACAATCGTTTCACACATAATCGAGGCAGTCTCAGCCATCGTCATCGGTGTTTGCCGTTGAAGCGGGGTCTTATCAGCCTGGTACATATTGAAGTTGTGATAGCCATGTCCCAGCTCGTGGGCAATGGTCATCACCTGGTCCAGTGAACCGTCAAAGTTGCACATGATTCGGGATTCTTTCACGCCGGGTACGCTCATGCAAAAAGCACCGCCGCGTTTCCCCGAACGCTGTTCGGCATCAATCCAGTTATTTTCAAAGGCGTTCTTTGCAAAATCTTGCAATTCCTCCGAAAAATTCCCAAAATGCTTCAATATGAAATCCCTGGCTTCGTCAAAGGTGTATTCCTTTTCCAATGCGCCGGTTGGGGCAAAAACATTCCACCAGGGTAAGGCTTCCTGGCCAAACCTTGCTGCTTTCGCCTTGAAATATGACCTGAAGACCGGGAATGAATCTTCCATGGCATCCATCATCGCATCCAGGGTTTCACGGTCAATCCGTGCCTGGTCAAGCGGTTGATGCAAAGCATCCTTTCGTCCCCGGTGATCATTCAGTGTGTTCACCCAGCCTTTAATACCATTCATGCTTGCAGCCAAAGGCTCTTTGACCGATTCCCAGGCATCCATCTCTGCTTCATACGCCCGTTTGCGAACTTCCTCATCAGGATGTGCATGCAGGTTGATCAAAGCAGGCATTGGCAATGTCTTTGTCTCACCATCCAATTCAAATGCCACAGTCTTTTGAGAGGTGACAACGCCTTGTAGCTTTCCCCATGCCCGTGATCCGGAAAGGCTCAATTCACTGGTCAGGATTTCTTCTTTTTCGCTCATCAAATACTGGCTTTGTTCTGCCATTTCCGTGATTGGGAAGGCATGCTCACCAGCGCTGTTTCCAATGGCAAATACCTCAGGAAGGATATCCTTGAATTGTCCGACCCAGGCTTCCAGCAAGACATTGACTTTTTGAATGCTGACCATCACCTGGTCGAATTGCGACCCCATTCTTGCAGCTTGCTTATTGAAGGAGTCGGTTGCAATATATGAATGCAAAAACGCATTGATCGTGCCGGCTTTTACCATTAACGTATTCAACTTGTCCACCATCGTGCTGATGGCTTGATTGATGCCTTCCTTGGAACTGCTTGTGTCTAATCTTATAAGCTCATCCTGGTAGAACTTTTTGATGGATTCCGCTTCGTCTTTAACCCATTCAATGTCCTTCTGCAAAGCCGGGGATTCCAGACCCGGATAAACATTTGAGAGATCCCAGCGTGGGGGTGTGCCTGGCATAAAATACTCCTTTAGTGATTGTCAAATTAAAAATGTTCAAGATCTTTATTATAGGCTAATTTCATCGGATGGCGGCTCAAGCTGCTGGTGTGTTTTATCGATCATCCCGGTTAAACGAGCAATGATCTCTGGTTCCCGCCCTTCACAATCCGTGCTTCCAATCTCGATACTCTTCTTGTTCTTTCCATGAAAGTCACTGCCGCAAGTCATCAATAGTTCTTTTGACAGCGCCGCTTCACGATAGTACTCGACCTGTTCTTTACGGTGATAGCTGCTGTATACCTCAATCCCCATAACACCTGCTGATAAAATCCGCTCAAGAAACGCCCCATCTTCTTTCACATTAATCCCAGGGTGCGCCAGGATCGGAACACCGTGGTTCGTTTTGATGATCTCGATTGCCCTTGAAAGGCTGATAAAATTCATCGGCGTGTATGCCGGTTTGCCCTGGGAACAATAGTCCCAGTAAAAATTCACATAGGGGTTATCACTTCGCTCACCATCGTCGCGATAGGGATCTAAAAGTTTATTTCTGCCCTCAACATCAAAGGATAAGGCTGCTTCAGCAATCATCTCACCCGTGATCACGCCATCATAGGATAGGGCTTCAAGAACATCATCATCAAATTCAATCCCTAGCTGCCGGACAAGTTGAATCATCCTGGCTGAGTTTGCCTTTTCTTGTTGATGCAAGTCTTCTTCAATTTCATAGAAAATTGAGTCGCTGGTCTCAATGCCATAGCCCAAAATATGCAAAACGACGCCGTCCAAGACACAATCCATCTCAATAGCGGGGATGACGGTTAAAGATGTGCCCATGGCAGCAGCAACAGCGGTATCAATTGCCCTCACAGAATTGTGATCCGCAATGGCAGCATGGCTCAAACCAGCTTTTAGACAGCGATCAACCAGCTTGTCCGGTGGAAAATCGGCATCGTTGCTGTAGTTTGAATGAATGTGAAGGTCGATCCTTGCCAATGAATTTCTCCCTTGGTAAAGGTAATTATCGAATTGAACAAATACTTTTGAGCCCAAAACAAGTTCTCATTATAACCAATAATTGCAAAGAACTGAAATGTCAGGCATTACCCCCGCACTTACAGGGCACGTGATATCACAGGAAATTCCAGTTATCAATATTCACAAGCTTAAGAAAATCAAATCCAATCAACAGGTCCCGTGCGCTAAGAATGCAAC
>LGGY01000119.1 GCA_001509335.1 Fidelibacterota bacterium 46_43 | reverse complement strand
CATTGCCCATATACGGGGCGGAGGAGCCAAAGGCGAATACTGGTATGAAGACGGGAAATGGCTGAAGAAAAAAAATACCTTTACCGATTTTATTGATGTCGCTGAATATCTGATTCAGGAAGGGTATTCCACACCGGAAAAGCTGGCGATCTCCGGAGGGAGTGCGGGCGGTCTTCTGATGGGCGCTGTGGTAAATATGCGTCCGGATCTTTTTGGCGTGGTCGTGGCCAGTGTCCCTTTTGTGGATGTCCTCAATACCATGTCTGATCCTGATTTGCCATTGACTGTGACGGAGTATGACGAATGGGGCAATCCGGGCATCGAAACCTATTACCGATACATTAAAAGTTATTGTCCCTACACCAATGTGAAAGCACAGGACTACCCACCCATGATGATTACCGCCGGCCTGAATGATCCCCGTATGATGCCTATAAGGAAATTGCAGAGGAATATGCATTTGTTTTGGGAGTTCTGAGTTCTGAGTTATGAGTTTTTCTCCCGCTGAGGGCGCGGAGACGCAGAGAAAGAAATAAGAATAAGAAGTAAGATTGAGCCCTGTGAAAAGGGGCCCGGTTTACCGGGAAATTTCACGGGGAAATAGATTGGGGGATTGATTTGATTGATTTGATTGATTCGTCAGGAGCGAAGCGACGCTAACTTCCAGTTTCCAGCTTCTTAAAATGATTGGACAGAAAACATTCTAACATAAGGGAAAACATGAAAATATTGATTACCGGAACTGCCGGATTCATTGGATTTCATCTGACCCGGCGTCTTCTGGCAGACGGACATGATATTGTAGGCCTGGATAACCTGAATGAGTATTATGATGTCAACCTGAAATATGCCCGTTTGAAGGAACTGGGAATATGTCTCTCCCCGGAACAAAAACAGTCTGAAGTATTTTCCGTCCGCAAAGGACGCCTCCAGTTCGTTCGCTGTGATCTGACAGATAAAGAGACACTGTTGACCCTTTTTCGGGATAATGCCTTTAACCTGGTTGTTCATTTGGCAGCCCAGGCAGGAGTCCGGTACAGTCTGGATCATCCACAGACCTATGTGGACAGCAACGTAACAGGTTTTTTGAATATTCTGGAGGCCTGCCGGCGCTATCCTGTGTCTCACCTGATCTATGCCAGTTCATCCAGTGTGTATGGGTTAAATACGGATTTCCCTTATTCGGAAAAGGACCGGACCGACCAACCGGTCAGCTTGTATGCGGCGACGAAAAAGGCCGATGAAATGCTGGCTCATACTTACAGCCACTTGTTTTCCATCCCCGTCACAGGTCTCCGTTTTTTTACGGTGTATGGCCCCTGGGGCCGTCCGGACATGGCTTTTTTTAAATTTACCGATGCTATTTTGCATCAAAAATCCATTGAGGTGTATAATCACGGCAAAATGGCTCGGGATTTTACATACATCGACGATATTCTTGATGGAATTCTCGGCGTGATGAAGGTGGATGCTCCCCGGGGAAATCCCCCGTGTGACCTCTATAATATCGGTCTTGGATATCCCGTCAATCTCATGGATTTTATCCGGGCCATTGAATCCGCCTGTGGAAAAACAGCAGATATCCGTTATCAGGAAATGCAGCCGGGTGATGTCCTTAAGACACACGCCGATATATCCGCTCTTCAGAGAAAATGTGACTATCACCCCAAAACGGATATCCAAACCGGGATGAAACATTTTGTGGAGTGGTATAAAACGTATTACCATTTGCCATAAATGAGATAATAAAGACAATTCGGAAGTGGGAGAAATGCCAGTACAAAAGCCCTGATAATACCTGCCTTTAAGTCTTCGAAGTACCGATTTTTTTCTTTCATTTCATTTGAATCCATGACTCGATGATACCTCATTGCTTTTTGTATACAGAATATACTGTGTTTATGCCATAAACAATGTGATATCCATCAATTTCATGAAAAGGATATTCTGCTTTCAGGCCAGATTAACCAAAACAAAATAGAGAAACTGGGCAAGAAAGATATGCATGGGAATCAATTGCCGGTCTTTGGCATGCGGGAAATACCGAAGGAAGGGAAAACAGAAAATAAAGCCTAAGGCAAACCACGCCACATAATTTTGCCAGGGCACTGTATAATTCTGCCAGTACCAGAACCCCAAAGCCCGGGCCGCCGGTTCCATCACACCGTCAAAACCGGTCATCAATAATGATGCAAAGAGTGCCCTGAAAACCCATGGATAGCGGGACAGATACAGATTTGCAATCTGGACGGCACCAAAAACCAGGTTGAGCCAGCTAAAGCCGATCACAAGGGGTACACCGAAAATCTGTGGAGAAAGGACATCAGTATAGGCATAATGCCCAAAAAGTACTCCGGTTTTTTCACCCACAATTTCCAGGGTCATGGCTGTTAAAAAAATCAAACCGGTCCAGAAGAAAAAAATATTTAACAGAGGCGTTTCCCGGTAAAGGGAGATAAAATAAATCAGATTAATGGAAAAAAGAAGAACCAGAAGGGGGACATACAGGATTTGACTGGTTTTGTGAAAAAGCCCTGCCAGATGCCAGATACCCCCTAAAATCATCACAACGTATATGAGGATGATGAGTCCATACGTTTGAAAAAATTGTTTCATCATTGTGTGTTTTCCTCTTTTTTTTATAGCTCTGCCCTTCCAGATGATACTGCCTTTCCGGTAACTGTTCCAGGAGTGTAAGGCGATTCTTGCTGTATACAGGATGGATATGGGGTGCAAAACGATGCTGACAAAAGGCGGATGACGGTAAGCCAGCACCAGAAGTATGCGGATCAACAGGTTGAGAGCCACAGTTCCTGCAATTACAGGTCCCGGGAAAAAGATCAGCAGCCCGTAAGGGATCACCATTGTCAATAACAACATAGAAAAAATAAGAAAAAATAATCCCGAATGAAATCCGCTTAAACAGAATAGATTTTTATGAATCCGCTCCGGACTTTCCGGAATGTTTCGAGTATTAAAGGAATAAAAGAAATCCTCCACTTGCAAAATCCATACAAGAGGAGAAAAACTTTCAGGAAATATTTCAGAATACACAAAGATATAGATATATGGAATTTGTGTTTATCATGTCCTTTAGTGATTATATCAGGGTCGGAGTTACGGAGCCGGGCGGGAAAATTTAAAAAAAGTAAAGATATTTTATAAAATAATGCTTATAATCTCCCTACTGGATTAACAAACAGTTGGGAACAATCGCAAATTTTGGTGTGTACATACTTTTGTGCTTGACATGGAAATATCACGTTGGTAATATCTTGTCCGCACACATTTACCACGGCATGACATTCAATCAAATCGTGTATCACCCATCAATCATTTAAAAAAATGAAGGATTTTTTCTGTGAAAACAAGTAAACAAGCCGGCAATGCTGACAACGGGACCTATCGCATAACAGAATTGCACGAAAAGACCCTGAAACAGTTGCAGAACATTGCTGCCGATTTTGAAGTCCCCGGGGCTCAGAACATGAAAAAATTGGAATTGATATTTAAAATTTTGGAAGCTCAGGCAGAGATATCGGGGAATATTTTTGAGGAGGGGGTTTTGGAAATTCTTCCGGATGGTTACGGATTTCTCCGGAGCAGCCGGTTTCATTATCTGAACAGTCCCTATGATTTATATGTGTCACCCTCTCAGATTAAGCGATTCGGTTTAAAAACGGGGCACATTATCAGCGGGCAGGTTCGTCCGCCCAAGGACAATGAACGTTTTTTTGCATTGTTAAAGGTAGAATCGATAAACTTTGAAGATCCTGAAAGGGCCAAGATGGCCCGGCCTTTCGGAACTCTGACGCCTTTACATCCTGAAGAGCGCCTGACCCTGGAAAGAAATCCCAAGGATTACTCCACCCGGATTATCGATTTGCTGTCGCCCATCGGGAAGGGGCAGCGCGGACTCATTGTTGCCCAGCCCAAGACGGGGAAGACCATTCTTTTGCAGAAAATTGCCAACAGCATTCTGGCCAACCATCCCGAAGCGATGCTGATTGTGCTTCTTATTGATGAACGGCCGGAGGAAGTGACGGATATGCAGCGGAATGTGGAT
>LGGY01000155.1 GCA_001509335.1 Fidelibacterota bacterium 46_43 | reverse complement strand
TCCCGCCTGTTTACAGATTTAAAGGATGTTCTGCACACGTCACAACTTGAATCAACCCGGCAGATCAGTTCTTTTCAGGAACATCTTATTACTGTCCTTGGCAAAAACAGCAAACAGCTGACAGAGGAATTCGGCTTGTTTAAAGATAACCTGAATCAGATTTTAACCCGGAATTTTGAAAAACTGACGGAGACAACCGAAAATAAGCTGACCCAGATAGACCAAAAAGTGCTGGAAAATCTGAATGAGGGTTTTAAAAAGACCAACGAAACCTTTAACAATGTAATTGAACGACTGGCAAAAATCGATGAAGCTCAACGAAAAATCGACAGCCTTTCCACCAATGTCATTTCCCTTCAGGATATCCTCACAGATAAAAAAAGCCGGGGCATCTTCGGAGAGGTTCAGCTTCACCAGATTTTAAGTGCTGTTTTTGGGGCCCGGAACGAGCAGGTATATCGTCTGCAACATACCTTATCCAATGGGATGGTGGCAGATGCTGTTCTCTTTATTCCCGAGCCTACAGGGATGATTTGCATCGATTCCAAATTCCCCCTGGAAAATTTCAAACGCATGACGGACCAGTCTCTGGATGAATTGCAGCGTAAACGAAGTGCGGACCTGTTTAAAAAAGACATCCGGAAACACATCGATGATATTTCCTCAAAATATATCATTGCCGGTGAAACATCCTCACAGGCCATCATGTTTTTGCCTGCGGAAGCCATTTTTGCCGAACTCCATGCCTATCATTATGATCTGGTTGATTACTCCTGGAAACACAGAGTCAGTATGGTCTCTCCTTCTACTTTTTTGGCCCTTTTAAACACTACACAGACCATCCTCAATGATATGAAACGAAAGGAATATGCGGATATCATCCAGAAAGAGATCATGAAACTGGCCCAGGATTTTAAACGGTACCGCTTACGATGGGATAATCTGACAAAACATATCGACACCGTTCAAAAAGATGTAAAAGAGATACATACCTCCACAGAGAAAATTACAAAATCTTTTGACCGAATTTCCAATGTTGAGATTGAACCGGAAGATGAACCGGCGGGTCAACTTAAACCGGGAACAGATGATGTGTCTGAAAAAGACTGAATCCGGTGAAATCCATACACCTTCTTAAAAGTGGTTGTGAGTTCCGAAATAACGGTCTTCTGATCCGGCAGGGGGTTCCCTTGTTTTTCTATTTCCTTTTCCATGGATGTCACACCCCGGTTCTGAATACCGCAGGCAATAATTCCCCCGAAATAGGCGGGATCGGTTCGAAGGTTCAGGGCGAACCCGTGCATGGATACCCCGTCAATCACCCGTAGACCAATGGCACAGATTTTATTAAGACCAACCCACACACCGGGATATAAGGGATCCCGTTTTGCCGTCAGACCGAAACGGGCGAGAGTTATAATCACCACCTCTTCGATGGAATGGACAAAGCGACGGGTTGAAAAGCCTAAATTTTTGTAATGAAAAATGGGATACCCCACCAGTTGACCGGGTCCGTGATAGGTCACATCACCACCCCGGTCAATGTGATACACCGAAATCCCTTTTTCCCGGAGCATTTCCTCATCAAACAGGATATTGCTCCGGTCTCCATGACGGCCGATGGTATACACATGGGGATGTTCCAAAAGAATGAGAGTGTCACCGATTTTACCTTCACGGCGAAGGGCATGAATCTGTTTCTGTGCATCCCAGGCTTTCCCGTATTCTACGAGGCCCGGCGTCCAAAGGGTAAGCGTTTTCATATCAGATCAGAAAAGGAACCGTAATCCGGATCGTAAAGACGTTTGTACAGTCTCGGCAGGGACTGGTCTGTTTGTTCTGCCAGGTAATCACAGATGATCCGGGCGGATTGGATATAATCATTTTTGGGGATTTTACTTAACCGGTTTCGGACCACTTCGGGAAGGATACGGCGGTTTAGATGGAATGAATCGGGATTCCCCTGAAGAAAAGTAGAAAAAATCTGCTTCAGAATATACTGACCCTTAAATTCAATTTGCTCCAGCTGGGGTGATTTGAACATCAGATCCACGGCAACCTGTTTGTACACTTCAATTTCCCGGATAATTTCTTCGGGTATTTGGAGGATGTATTTATACCGGTTACTGATATCTTTCATGGGATGATCTGAAGAAGTCAGGGTCACATTTTCGATAAAGTCCCCCGTACGGGCAGCAATGTATTTTTCAAAGTGCACCTTGTATTCCAGAGGCTCCAACAGGCGCTGTATCACCTGCTCCTCTTCCTTCTGGATATGGTTATTTACAGCCCATTCATACACATTTTTCCAGGAAATAAAGCCTGCCTGATAACCATCCAGCAGATCATGAAGGGCATAGGCCACATCATCGGCCCAGTTCATAATACTGCATTCCAGGCTTCGTTCACGATACAAAGTTCCGTCCGGACTGAGGAATTCCACGTAAGGTTTCTGGTCATCGTAGAGAAATTTCCCCATTTGGTCACTTTCAGACCATAGAATCTTATATTTCATAATTCCGTCGATAAATGCCCGGGAGGGTTTCATCCCTTCATCCCCTTCGCCACTGTCATGAATTTTTTCCGTGACAATTTTTAATGTCTGGGCATTCCCCTCGAAACCGCCGGCATAACGCATCAGTTCATTCAAGGCCGCTTCACCGGCATGACCAAAGGGGGGATTTCCAATATCATGAGTCAGACAGATTCCCTCGATAAGGTCGGAATCAATAGCATTTTCCCTTAGGACATTCCGGTTAAGGACATTTGCTATGGAACGGCCGATTTGAGCCACTTCCAGACTGTGGGTCAGGCGGGTGCGGTAAAAATCGTAGGTTCCGCTTAAAAAAACCTGGGTTTTGCTCTGGAGTTTCCGGAAAGCCGGACTGTATAAAATCCGGTCACGGTCTACCTGAAACACAGACCGGTCATCTTTTTTGCCCCGGGGCTCAAGGGTTTCACGGTCAAAATCATTATAAAAACCGGATTGCATCACATCTGTCATATTCAGGTTTCCTGTTGATTGGGGTGAACCATCGTCCGGATAGAATGCCCCATTCTCAGGGTGTTGAAGGCTTCGTTAATCTGTGACAGGGGATAATGACCGGATACCATTTCCTGCCAACGGATCTTACGGTCTTTTAAAAGTTTAATCACATCGGGGATTTCCCGCATAGGAGCTCCCACTGAACCGATGAGGGACATCTCATCCATGATAATCCGTCCTGCCAGAAAGGGAATGGTGTTGTCTGAATAGCCGCTCAAAACCAGCCGCCCACCCTTATGCAGGACATTCATGGCCTGTACCATGGTTCTGGGGGTTCCGATGGTTTCAATCACCACATCGGCTTTGCCCCGAATCATATCGCATACACCTTCTTCACACACTTTACACTTGTTGGAATTCAACACGCCATCAGCGCCATAATCCCGGGCGATATTCAGTTTCCAGTCAAAAATATCCACCATGAATACCTGGGCCTGTTTCAGCTTTGCCATCTGAAGGAGGGACAGGCCAAAACCACCACATCCGAAGATAACCACCGTTTCTCCCTGCAGGATATTCACACGGTCATACACCAAATGAAGGGCACCGACAAAAACATTGCTGATAAGACTTCCCAATTCGAAGGGAAATTCATCGGGGAGGTGAATCAGTTGGTTCTGATCCACAGAGATGTATTCGGCATATCCGCCATCGATATGATTTCCCAGAATTTTCAAGTTTTCACACTGGGTTTCATTCCAGGATTTGCAGGCCAGACATTTGCCACAACTGATAGTCGCTGGGACAATCACGCGGTTACCCACGCCGAAACTGGTCACGTTTTTTCCCGTTTCCTCAACCACTCCGGCAATTTCATGCCCCAAAATCAGGGGCGGGGCCTTGGAAGTGGCCAAACCCCGGTCAATAAACTGCAAATCCGTATGACACACCGAACAGGTTTCAATACGGACGCGAACATCGGTGCTTTTGAGGGGTTTTAGGGGAATATCTTCTATGGCAAGGGGTTCATACGCATGATAAAAGACAGCTGCTTTCATGCAGGCTTTTGATTCTGTTTTTTTTTCTGTCATAATCTGAATGTATAATTTTTATTTGTCATAAGAGAAGAGTTTTTCTTAATCAGCTATGTCTGCGGAGATTCCATAGACTTTCCCGGTGAAAAATTCTAATTTCTATATCAAACCGGAGGAAACCATGCCACATAAAAAAATGATTCAAATCATGTTCTTGTCTATCCTGCTGGCTCTTCCCCTTATTTCGGTTCAGGGTGGAAAAATCCCGGAAAATACGGCGGTCATATCCACCTTTTCCCATGCCCGGATCGATTCCATGCTTCGGGAGAATGCTTCAGGCGATGCCACTATTACAGACCGAATTGCCTATTATTCCCGCCTTTTTCTGGGAATGCCCTACAGCTGGACCGCTACAGGAGATGGTGAATGGGCGTTGTTGGAGAATCAGCCCCTGTATAACCTGGATTCCACCAACTGCATGGTGTATTGTGAACATGTACTGGCATTATCCATCTCGGACAGCTGGGATAATTTTTTCAACAATCTTCAGCAAATCCGATATCAAAACGGTATTATGGGGATGCGGACACGAAATCATTACACCATGGCAGACTGGTTGCCGGAAAACCGCTGGCTTTTGAGCAACGTGAGCAAAAAGGTCGGAGGGCAATATACCCGGACCCTGACCCGGACCATTTCACACAAAGCGTTTTTCCGGGATAAGGGGATTCGAGACCTGCGCTATATCAAACCGGACAGGACCCTCCAGGTGGATTATATCCCCCTGAAGGATCTGGATGCAGTGGAGGACCGTTTTCAAAACGGGGATATCCTGGCCCTGCTGTTTGCCAATAAAGATGATATCTTTTCAGCACACATGCTGATCATGATAAAAAATGAGAGGGGAATGTTCATCCGGGAAGCCTCCAACAGCCGGTGGACCACCTTTGAAACCCCCTGGAAAATCTGGCTGAAAAAAACAGCCGGGAGTTCTCGCTATGCCGGGTTGGCAGTGATGCGGATTCATCCGGAGCTGAATACACCCGGCCGGATTATCCTACCCTGGGACATCCAATCCATGAAATAAAGAGAGGAGGATGCCGTGAAAGGACCCATCATTTTATTGATCTGTATGCTTTGTCTGGCAGGATGTGCATCTATCCGGTCGTCGGAGCCGTCCATTCCCGAATATGCACCTCATTTATACATCACCGGGACCGATACGTTGCCCTACCGCTTACTGGAACCGGTCAAACCCCGACGGGGTAAACTGTATCCTCTGGTCGTCTTTCTACATGGATCCGGAGAACGGGGGAATGACAACATCCGGCAGCTAACTCACGGAACCTACCTGTTCCAAAAATCAGAAAATTTCCGCAACTACCCTTGTTTTGTCCTGGCTCCCCAGTGCCCTGAAGGCAGTCGCTGGGTCGAAGCAGCCTGGGATTCTTCCGTCCACCACATGCCGGAAAATCCTTCAAAACCCCTGAAAATGGTTCACGATCTGATCGTAACACTGACGGAAAGCCTGCCTGTTGATCCGGGCCGGATATATGTAACCGGTTTGTCCATGGGGGGATTTGGCACCTGGGACATGCTGGCACGCTGGCCGGATTTGTTTGCAGCGGGAGTTCCCATTTGCGGCGGCGGAGATATATCCACAGCACCCCGGATCGCCCATATCCCGGTGTGGATTTTTCACAGTTCGGATGATGGGGTTGTCCCGGTGGATTTATCCCGCTCCATGGCCTTGGCTCTTGAAAAAGCCGGTGCCACATTCAGGTATACAGAATATAACGATGCGGGACATGGTTCCTGGAAACCGGCGTATGAAGAACCGGAGCTGATCCCCTGGCTGTTTTCACATAAAAAATCCCAAAGTAAATAAGGTTTACATACCAACATAGACCATCATCTGTAAAACAGGTGCCATAACCTGTAGTAAATCGCCATCAAACCCGTTGGAAACAAATCCGAAAATGGTTCAGTCCGGGACTTCCCCTTACCGGCACTTCAAAACGCCGTCCGGCAGGCACACCCCATTCAACAAAAGCGGCGACACCGGCAAAAAGTGAGGTGTCCTGTGCCGTACATGAAAAATTTTTTCACCCGCAAATACATATCCGGCAAATTCAGAAAACCATCTCCACGAAGATTTAAAATGGAAGGGATGTAAGAAATGCCTCCCTCAAAAACATTCCCCTCTTGGGCAGGCAGAAACCGGAAAAAAGATTAGGGCTTTGCTTAGGAATCGCAGGAAATCACAGGGTGTTTTCACGGATCATCCCAATCAGTTATTCATGGAAATATTAAATTTAGCGGGATAGATGGCCATATATCAATATAAATTGTTATGACCGCCCGCGATTTCCCTTGATTTTCAGGGGGTGTGAGCCTATATTGATAAGGTTGAATATATTTCGGTTAAACATCAATCTTCATTAAGCTATACCTGAGTGGAAGCCTATGAAACAAGTCCTGATGGTTCTTTTGCTAACACTTGCTCTTGCGAGTGGTGTTGTTGCTTCTCCGATATGGGAAATCCCCATCCATGGCAATTCGGTGGACAAATGGGAAATCATAGAAAGCCTGAGTGATGACCATTCACTTGTCACAGCTGTATTACTCTCACCGGCTTCCCGGTTCAGGGGAAAATCCACCCTGATCGTCTATCGTCTGGACGAGCAAACCGGGGTAACCGAAATCTGGCGTACGGCATATCCCGATAACCGGCAGGGAATGTTCAGTGATTTTGCCATAACCGATCTGAACGAAAATGGTCGTCCTGAAATATACCTTCTTCTGAATAATGATGTGGTTCCCCGTGGAATGGATGAGGCAGAGTGGCTACAGGTGTTTGAATGGACGGGGGATGCTTTTCCCAATACACCTACAAGTCGTGTATCCCTCAGGGTTGACCGGTTTACCCGGGCACAGCCGGAAAAAATCGTACCTGGTTATTATACCACAGCCGATCAGATCGAACTGGCCATTTTATTTCGTGGTTCTCTTCGTAAGATCTTTATTTTAAAAGGAAACAGGGGCATACAAAACGAGGATTGGTCCCTGGGTTCTGAAATCAGTTCTGGAGCTTTCCTGTCAGGGGCCGGGAAACTCAATTTTTCTGTGGTATATTGGGATAGAATTCCTCTGGCGGATATCATATTCACCATGCAAAATATCTCAGATAAGTCCTATGACTTCACCCTGGTAACCCTTCAGAATGGAAAAAGCATTGAAAAAGCGCGGTTAAGTACGGCAGGCAAAGCCTTTCCCGCCGAATCCGTCCGGTTTAAGACACTGAAACCCTATCCGGAAAGCCGTGAAGAGGTGTTACTCATCAATGAACAGAACCGGGGTGCCCTGATCAGAAACGATGTGGAAAAAGGGCTTGTCTTTTTACCTTTGGATATGAAGGGTCCCCTGACCCGGGTGGATACAGACGGCCGCTCCCTTTTTACCTTTTACCGCGATTCGGTCCATGTGTTTAAAAAGGACCGTGAAACAGGACAGTATACATTCCGAAGATCGCAGCATATCCCCTTTGAACCGACAGAGGGCTATGCCTATGCACATGCTCAGAACCGGATCTTTGCCGCCGGGACAGATGCAGGGAATCGTGTATTGACATTAAGCCCCCTGGGCTCCCCATCACCCGATGAAGAAATTTTTGTGGCGGCAGACAGGGATAACATGCTGGAAGAACTAAAATCCCTTTTGGATACAGGCAAAACCACAACACAGGATGTAGGCCTAAAGAAAACAGATTTGGGGGATTCCCTGGTTATCATTCCCCATGAAACACGGGATACAGATATCATGACCCGGGTCCGGAATCGTCGTATGGCTTTTGACGCTGTCCTGGAACCCGGAGAGATCTTTTCAAGAACCGTCGCATTAGATCAGCTGGATCCCGGCTCTTTGAATCTGGAATGGATTGCTCCGGAAGGGGCCGTATACAATCTCAGAACCGGCCTCATTACCTGGAAAATCATGCCGGAACAACTGGATTCCCATGCCATTTATCTGTCAATCAGTAATAAAAAAGACACCAGCCACACCATCTGGTCCGTCTATGTAAACGATCCGGTAAAAATCGTGAACAGGGAACGGCTTTTAACAACCCCGGTGAACAAAGCCTTTTCTTTCCAGGTGGAACTCCGTGACAATAATTCAAATCCCGAATTTCAATTTGAATTGGAAGGACTCAAAAACGGGTTCATCACGGAAAAGGGCACGGTACACTGGACTCCCGGGATGGATAACCTGGATGAAAACATTGCAACAGTCAGGGTGACAGATGGTTTTTCCATCGATTCAGCCCGTTTTATGATTTATGTCAATGATCCGGTGAAGATTGTCTCTTCTCCCACCTCTGTGGTTTTACCGGTTCAGAAACCCTGGGTTTACCCGGTAGCTGTTCAGGACCGGAATCATGCCAACCTGTACGAATTTACTTTTGAAAGACCTGTTTCCATAAAGCCGGAGCAAATTTTATCCAGGGAAGCACTTCCGGTGGCGCGTGAAGGAGAACCGGATCGTTATGTAAATGTCCGTCCGGTGATAGAAAACATCACTTACTATGGAAAAAACCTGCTGGTAACCCTGACGGGGAAGGAGGAAAAGGAAAAGATAACCTTGGGAGAAATTCTGGCAGGATGCCTGGAGTGTCCGGTACAAAATCTGCCCCGTTACACCGTGCGTCAGGTAAAAAGTGTCCGGTTTACCCTGGATGACAACGCTCCAAAGGGAATGGAAATATCCCCAGGGGGGCTTATTAAATGGGTGCCGGATATAAGCCAGCTGGACAGCCATCAGGTTGTTGTGACTGCCAGTGATGATTTGTCATCGGATGTGCAGCGTTTACAACTGTACGTCAACAGCCCGCCGAAGATTGTATCCGAGCCTGAGGATAAAATTCTCATGCCCGGAGATATATTTGGATACACATGCAGGGTGGAAGATAAAAATTCTGACGCCCGCATCCGCTTTTCCATCGGCAGGCAATCCCCCCCGGCACATGTGGACAGTCTGGGGCGTGTTGTGTGGAGTGTCGGTGAAGACGATTACGATTATCATCAATTGACAGTCATCGCCCATGACGGGTTCGCTGCCGATTCTATCCGGATGATGTTGTATGTGAATGACCCGGTCCGGATAATCCCACCTCAGTCACCTGTGGCGTTTACAGACAGCCTGTGGGTATATCCCCTGCAATACGAAGACAAGAATGCCACCCATTTGTATCGCATCCAGGTGGAACATGAAGATGAATTTTCCCAGATAGAACGTCAGATAAAAACCTTTCTGCGCAGGCAATCGGTGCCGGTGATGCTGGCGAGTCAGAAAGACACGGAAACGGTGGATGTCCGTCCGGCGGTCCGGCATCTGTACCATGCAGGACCTGATCTTTTTGTGGAAGTGAACCCAGAATATGCAGAAAAAATATCTCTGCGGGAAATTTTTGCAGGAATCCTGGGGAAACCGGTGGAATATCTGCCCCTTCACAAAATCTGGCGGGATAAAACGGTGGAATTTGTCCTGATTGAGGGACCGGAAGGGCTCAGTGTCAGTACCGGGGGAGAAATCCGGTGGACACCAAAATCCTTTCAGTTCGGAACATATCCCGTGACAGTCTGTGCAACCGATGCCATTGTTACGGATACCCTCACGTTTCAGGTCTACGTGAACAGTCCACCACATATCGTATCCGTCCCAGAAAACATTGTCCATCACGGGGATGTATGGCAGTATACCGTTGAAATTGAAGATTTGAACGCCGAACAGGAGATGGAACTCCGCCTGGTCTCCGCACCTAAAGGGGTAAAGCTATATCCTTCCACCAAAACCATAATGTGGTCACCGGATATCAGTCAGAAGGGATTCTGGCCTGTTGAGATCGAAGTCAGTGACGGATATCAGACAGACCGCCAGTCCTTTAAGGTGTTTGTCAACATTCCGCCAGAAATCACATCCAAACCTATCCTGGTGGCTCTGACAGGATATGATTATTCCTATCAGATCACAGCTGAGGATTTGAATGGTGACAAAGTCCGTTATAAAGCCGTCAAGATGCCCCGGTGGGCCGAATTGAACGAACAGACGGGGTTAATCACCTGGAAACCCCGGAACAGCGAGCGGGGTATGAATACATTCCGGATTGAATGTATCGATGCCCATCAAAAAGCGACTATCCATGAATTTGATGTACA
>LGGY01000260.1 GCA_001509335.1 Fidelibacterota bacterium 46_43 | reverse complement strand
CAATATTCGGAGAATTCAACGGTATAAAGCGCTGAAAGCGGCCCAAAATAACGAAAAAAGAACAGAGATGGAGAGAAAAAGCACTCAATCAGATCCTTTATTGTCATTTTTGATGGATGTGCTCGGGCGCTTTTTGGTCAGTTCTGCATTTGATAATCGTGTATTTGGTTTTTAAGGTGCTGGTTTTTGCAGTAGACTCTTTTTAAAATATTGATGATAGAACCCTGCCCACTTTGCCAATTCACCACCACCACGCCATTCTTTAGTGATAATCGGCGTGATTATTTGCGCTGCCCACAATGCAAATTGATCTTTGTCTCACGTGATGATTTACTTTCACAGAAGGAAGAGAAGGCACGTTATGACTTACATGAGAACAGCCCGGAAGATGAGGGATATCGCCAATTCCTAAAGCTATTTTTGGAACCCTTTATTCAACGGATCGGGCCTCCACCCGTGGAAGGGTTGGATTTTGGAAGCGGGCCAGGACCGGTACTTGCAATGATTTTGGAAAAACAGGGATACGGGATGACTCTCTACGATCCATATTACGCCCCTGATAAATCCCCCCTGCAGTGCACCTACGACTTTGTTACCTGCACTGAAACAATTGAACACTTCAATTCACCAGATAAAGATTGGCGTTTATTAATAAGCCTTCTCAAGCCAGGAGCCTGGCTGGGGATCATGACCCAGCTTGTGGAAGACCCCAAGGAATTTCCAGGGATGCATTACATCACCGATAGGACCCACGTCAGCTTTTTCAGCCGCCAAACTTTTCAATATTTAGCCGATCGTGATGATCTTCATCTTGAAATTGAAGCAGACAACTTAATCTTTTTTAAAAGTAAACATTAATGACAACACAACCAAAACGAGAAAATAAACGCTTGGAACGTGAGCGAAAAACAGTCCACAAGATGATTCTGATCTACTGCGAGGGCATGCATCATTCGCCAAAAGGTGAGTTGTGTTCGGATTGCCAATCCCTGTACGATTATGCATCAAAACGCATCGACCGCTGCCCCTTTGGCTGGCGAAAGCCAACCTGTGCTCGCTGCCCGGTCCATTGCTATCAACCTAAAAGACGGGAACAAATCAGGGACGTCATGCGTTATGCCGGCCCACGGATGCTTTTCCGCCATCCCTATCTAACATTAATGCACGGTATCGACAGCTTGCATAAAGTAAATTCAAACAATAGATAATCCATGGAGGGCTTGGTGCCCGATCTTTCTATCCATTCTTTTCTCCCAAAAGCAAAAGCCTATATTCAACAAGCACAACCAGTCGGTGTGCCAAACTGGACACCTAATAACGATTTTATGATCCAGGCTTTAGGCCAGGGTGAATACAATATGAACTTCCTCGTCCAACAGGGGCAAACAGCCTGGGTGCTGCGCGTGAATACCGGGTCCCAAATAGGTGTTTCACTCTCCGAGCAAATTGCGTATGAATACAATACCTTAAAATTGCTTTCGCCTTCGGGGGTCGCCCCAATCCCCTACTTCCTTGATAACTCTCTAAAATTTTTACCCTACGGCATTCTTGGCATGTCTTATTTACGCGGAGAAAAGCTCGATTACACTCGTGACAACGAAAAAGCAGCAAACTTAATGGCACGGTACCATCAAATAGAAGTGCCTGATGAATTAAATCATTTGATCCGTGAAGAAAAGCCGCTGACACTGACCTATCAGCGCTGCCTGCGAATGATGGCAGTTTATCTCGAGTCCGACCTGGCTGACCCTGACTTTCGCGATTACCTGATCGAGGTGCGCGATTGGGCTGGAGAAGCCCGTCATCGAGAGATATACTATCAGCAAGACCCCTGGAACTGCATTATCAACACAGAGGTCAACAATACCAACTGGATTCTCAACCGTAAGGCAGGCACCCTTCATCTTGTAGACTGGGAAAAACCCCTTTGGGGCGACCCATCCCAGGACCTGTCGCATTTCCGCGTCCCCACCACCACCCTGTGGAAAACGGATTACCGCATGTCAGAGGCGGATAAAAAGGTGATGATGGATGCTTATAAGAATGCCATAGCAGACCCACACCTGCGTGATACCATCGAAGAGCGCACCCGGCTGCGCGATCCCTTTAACTGTCTGCGAGGTGTCTCATGGTGTGCCATGGCGTGGGTGCAGTACCAGCGCGGTGATCACCTGCTGAAGAACCCAGATACCTACCGGAAATTGTCTATGTATGTGGATATCGATTTTGTGCGTGGATTGTTTGATCCTTATATGAAGAATAATCCTGTCTGATAAAATTAACCTATGCCTCAAAAAATTATCTTCGACTGCGATAACACCCTCGGTATCCCATTAAAAGAAGTGGATGATGG
>LGGY01000259.1 GCA_001509335.1 Fidelibacterota bacterium 46_43 | reverse complement strand
TCATCGGTTTGAGAAGGCATATTGTGAAAAACCACATAGGGAACGGGAATACCACGGACATGAATATATTCCGGATCATTTCCTTTAAAGGTTTCCCAATCCACCTCATAGTAGATTTTTTTCAATTTTTCATCGGGCAGACCGTGTTCAAGGATGGAATCCGGGCGGTCCGGATTAAAACGCTTCCGGTTTTTCCGGAGGGATTCTTCGAAGGGGACATCGATGTAGAGAATGGCTGCCTTTTTTAGGATTTTTTCTGAGAGGTGTTGAAAGGCAGATTGGTAACCGCCATGCTCCGACCCCCGGCTAAATTCAATTACAGTGGTCATCTTATCATGATAATGTTCATCTCTCAGACGCTTGTCATACTCCAGGGAAATCCGTTCGATCAAGAGATCCCATTGATACTGGTAGAGAAAATATCCATCTTTATCCGTATGCATCCGGGGTTTATGCATAATTTTTTCCAGGATGGCATCTTCCTCAAACCAGGTCCACAGCATGGGGAAATCGTCAATTTCCTCAAACTGATTGATATGAAAACGTTCCAGCCGTTCCTGTACCGGTGTTTTTTTCAGGTAATCGATCACTTCGGATTTTCCGGCGGCAGGGCGGCCCATCAAAATAATTACGTCAAAATGATTTTTATTCATGATATACCTCAGATTTCATGTTTTATCTTCAATTCTTCAATCCGTTTACGCTCGGCTTTTGTCATAAACCAAACGGCCACAAAAATAAAGATCAGACTGATCCAGTCGACCAAAGCCGGCCACTTGCCGCCCCAGATCAGGGCAAAGAGCAATGTGGAGGTTGTTCCGGCAATGAGTGACGTAAGCCGGTTTACCAGTCCTGCAAATGTTGCAGTTCTTCCTTTGAACATGAAAAGAAAGACAGAGAAGAACGCCACAATCCCGTAAGCACAGCCCCAGAACATGGCTCTGCCGAAACCGGGAACAGGATTCGTAAAGGATTTGACAAAGGGGGTAATCCGTTCGCCACTCCAGTTATTATTAATGGCCAAAAGCAAAATAACCAGGGCAACAATCCAGATAGTAAGGGTAGAGGTGATTTGTTCTATGGCAAAAAAGGCCTTGTTATTATCCACGCGGCTGTCTTTGGGACGGGTATTTTTGTAATAATTCATGATATAAATACGGATGGCATAGGCAGTAATATAGCTGAAAAAGATCACCATGACCGGGACACTGGTCAGGGGATTGGCACCTCCATCCTGGCCACCTGTGAGCACCTTGAGTCCCACAGCAAGGACGGCAAAGACCACACCCATATTTTCTTCCGGATAGACCTTTTTATTCAGGATACCCTGTTTAATCTGGATGGCATCCACAATCCGCCCGATAATAATAACCGAACCCCGCATGATGGTCATAGCCACCATAACAGAAATCCCCTTAAAACTGTACATCAGGGTCGTTGTGGGAACCACCACGGCGGTCATCACTCCAGAGGGAATGATATAAAGCAGTTCGGAAGGAAAAGTAAAAGGCCCCCACGTGATTAAGCGAATGGACTGAAGTTTATACCACCGGAGCACCAAAACAACCGATGTAGCCAAAAGCGTAGAGCCGGCTGTACTGTACACCAGGTATTCCATGCTGTGCATTCCGGCAATGTTTTGAAAATACTTAACACTCAGACCGGTAATGACATAAAAGAAAAAATAACCGAAAACCAGTTGAAGCAGTCTGCCGGTACTTCCATTTTCTGTTTTAAGATTCCACATACTTTTTCCTCTTGCATATAACATGTTTGATTATGTAGGACGCGAAATTTAATAAAACATCTTAAGAGGGAAAACAATTTTTGGGATATCGTTCCCCCCGGACTGAAGTCCGGGGCTATCCATCCTTCCATTCTTCCCCATTCCATCCTAAATTCCGGTATGAAACTCTGCGAGATATGTGGTAATCCTATGCCCGAAAACAGCCGGCAATGTCCCTATTGTCAGCAGATTCAATCCGCTGAAAAAAAAGGACAGTGCAGGGAATCCATCCGGACAATCAACCTGGAATCCGGCATGCCCACCGTGGAAGAGGCAATGATCCGCCTGGAGCGGGAATTGAATTTTGCCAAAAGTGCCGGGGTGTTACTGATCCGCATTATTCACGGATACGGTTCGTCAGGGGTTGGCGGGGATATCCGAAATGCCTGTCTACGGTTCCTAAAAAAGGAAAAGGAACCCCAACTTAAACAATCCCATAAAACGGACCGGAAAAACCCGGGGATTACTTTCGTGGAACTTTAGAATCATGTATTGGGAAAGGATAGAGATGAAACAGTGGTATGAAAAACTCTTTAGCAATTATGTCCAAAAATATGATGAAGAATCGTTCACCCAGGGTACACGGGGAGAATGTGATTTTATTGAGGATGACAATTCAGATACCGAATTGTAGTTCTATTTCAACAAGACCATTTTGTGTTTTCCAACGACATTCCTGTCGGCCTTCAGAATGTAAGAATATATGCCTGAAGCGAGAGATTCCCCATTGAAATGAACCGTATGGACACCCGGTGTTTGATAATCCTGCACAGGTATGGAAATCTGGTTCCCCAGGGTGTTATACACCACTAATTCCACAAAAGCCTGATGAGACAGGGTGTATTCAATGGTCGTCATGGTATTGTAGGGGTTGGGATAATTTTGGGAAAGAGTGAAATGCTCCGGATATGTGGCGGGATCCAGACTGGTACCGGTACCGACATAAATTACAGCGATATTTGGGGTGGACAGATCCCTTCCGTCATATACAGTATAGGTAAGGGAATCATATCCGGTAAAACCGGGTTGGGAATAGTAGGTAAAGGATCCGTCATTATTGAGCATCAGTTCACCATAAGCCGGTTTTGTTGCCACCAGGCTGATCATATAATCCCCGTCAATATCAAAATCATTCACCAGAAGTCCTTCCGATGCATCCACACTGAAAGACGCATCACCGCTGGAAACACGGAAACTGTCCCTCACGGCAAAGGCCGGTGTATTAAAATCACCCAGGTTATCCTTCATCACATAGTAGGATGTTTTAAGATATTCCATTTCCTTCCAATCAGAAATCCAATGCCAGTTGTTCCACACATAACGGTTCGGTGGCATATACCATTGATTCTTATAAAAAAGAGAGACGGCAAAACCATCTGATATTAGATCCTCCTTTTCCGGAGTATTCCGGTCATCATGAAAGACCCGCATCTGATTCGGGGCAACCATATTCAGATAGAACCAGGGAATGCGAACGGTAATT
>LGGY01000258.1 GCA_001509335.1 Fidelibacterota bacterium 46_43 | reverse complement strand
ACTCCGCCGATCAGGGGAATCAGGAAAGCCATCACAGGCAAAGCCAAAAGTGCGGGAATCTTTCTAAAAAACATGGACAGGGCCATGATCAGAAAAACCAGAATGAAAAGAATCGCCTGAAGTGTTTCCATGGAGGTTCCGGGTTTTTAAAGGAATTTAAAAAAACGGGCTGTCCGGAGACAGCCCGTTTTTTATCACTTGTTTATTTCAGGATTGTCATCTTTTTCACGGCTGTGAAATCGTTGACTTTCACTCGATAGAAATACACACCACTGGACAGGTTACTCATGTGGAAATTGAAATGATGATAACCGGCTTCCATGTGTCCGCGATAGACATCGGCAACTTTCTGTCCCAGTACATTATAAACCGTCAGGTTTACCATACCGGATTCAGGCAGTGCCAGCCGTATCGTTGTTGCGGGGTTGAACGGGTTCGGGTAGTTCTGACCCAGTTCATAAGTGGCAGGAAGCATGTTATCGGCAAGTCCCACATAGGACCCGTCGCCATCCACTTTCACGTCATCCAGGAAAAGTCCGCCTTCGATTGTGCCGTCTACGACAAAACCGATATAGTAATTTCCCGTCTGCGGAATGGCAACTGAGGCATATTTCCAATCCAGGTTTCCGGGATTGGACAAAACAGCCAGGGTGTCGCTCCAGGTGGAGCCGTCTTCACTCAGGCAGATCATAAGATCCCAGTCATCGCTGGCCACGCTGTATTGAGCGTAGTAGAACGAGACATAGGACGGATTTTCAACACCGGGCAGCCGTACGGAGTGGGCAGAACCCAGACTGGCGGCACCCAGATATTTTGTACCGGAGTGGCTGTAATTATCGTTGTAGAGGTCCATGTTATTAACAATCCAGTTCCCCGGAATGGCAGACCAGGATTCGAAATTCTCGTTGATCACGGTTCCGGTGATGGCAATCCCGTCTCCATCCACCTTCACGTCATCCAGGAAAATACCGCCGGCCACTGTATCGGACGATACAAAGCCGATATAGTATTCCCCTTCAACATCGATGGGTAGAACGGCCAGTTGCCAGTCAAACACACCGGGAGCCGTATAGGAACCCAGTGTATCGGTCCAGGTTTCCCCATCGGGACTCAACACTACATTCAGGGTCCAGTCGTCGCTGCCACCGCTGTATTCCGAATAGTAGAACATGACCTTTTCAGGATTCATGACTTTGGGTGTCAGAATGGTGACGGGTCTGTCCAGACCGGAATCGGGGGAACCGATATAGTTTGCGTCCCCGTTGCCGTAGCCGTCAGTCCGCAAGGTGACATTTTCACCGCCCCAGCCGTATCCGTAAGTACTCCAGGAAGCAAAGTTTTCATCGATCACATTGCCTTCCACAGAGATCACCTGGCCTTTGGCCGTGACTTTATCCCAGCCATTGGCGGCATAGATGGTCAGTGAGGCTTCAAAATTGCCTTCCAGTTCTGCGGCGGATACTGTCAGGGAATAGGTGTTTTCTGTTCCGGGTGTGAGTGTTCCGGGCACAAGATCTGTCGACAGGACGGGGCTCGAAGCCACCACACTGTCGATAACCAGATCGGCCGTACCCGTATTCCGCAGGGTGAATTCCATGGTTTTCTCATTGATTACCACTTCATAGTCCAGCCTGCGGGGTTCCACATCCATAACGGCAATGGACGGAACATCATGATTGGGAGCCACAATGTCGAGACTATAGGAAGAGATTCCGTTGTTGGTAATCAGTTCAATAATGTTGTTATTGAAACTGTTATAGACAGCCATACCGGTTGCATTGGCATTGCTAATTGTGGCATAATCGGGCGTCGGTGCGTCCATGAATTCATAGTCTGCACACAGACTGTCTCCGGGATCTCCCAGGAGTTCCGCCACATACACACCGGACGACCAGCCGTTTGTAAAGGCTACAAATCGGCGGAGACCTTTTGTATCCACCGTCGGGACTTCAAAGTATTCCACAGATGTGCCGTAGGGAAAGAATTGGTGAAGGACCGTTCCGTCTTTCTTCATGTAGAGAGGACCGGAGGCTCCGGTTCCGTTCACGAAGATATAGTCACCGTTCCCCACAGGACTGATTCCATAGTTTGCATCCCGGTTTTTGGGCAGGTGTACAAAAGATTCCGTCCAGCTTTCCAAATCTGTCGTTTCCAGGATGATCATCTGGCTTGTAAGAGTGGTGTCAGCAGCCCAGTGTCCTGCTGAATACAGCGTTATATCGTTACCCGTACCGGAAACTGCCAGAACATCACCGGCCACAATGCCCACATCCTTGCTGAAGACCATTTCAGGTTTGGCAGATTCATCGGCATAGTGGTAAACATTGAAGAGTTCCGGTGTTCTGCCCAGGGATGCCACAAAAATCTGACC
>LGGY01000118.1 GCA_001509335.1 Fidelibacterota bacterium 46_43 | reverse complement strand
AGGGTTTCATGTTTATGTTTTTTTCGCAAAGGATTGGGTTTCCCCGAGTATTGGAGTTTTTCTTTCCAGTCCATGGAACGGATTCTCTCTTCCATTACTTTGGGATGACTTCCTTTAAAGCGTCCCAGACGTTGCAGTGGGCCATAATCAAATTCTTGAGGAGCCTTGTCGTAAAAATCCTTCGCCCGGCCCAATCCCCAATGGAGTCCGGATAAGGCCCGGCTTTTTGATTGCATCAGGTGAGGCGGGCGGACCCATCCGTAATGGTAAATCCAGGCATCCACAGCAGCCACTTTGAGCTTGCGGGTTCCTTCCGGCTGGCGGGGATTATCATAATAGTCAAAAGCACGAAAAGACTGGGCACTTTCATAAGAGTGGATATGGGGACGGTTCCGGATGATGCGGATTTCATGGGAATACCAGCCGTGACTGATATGGTAGTGATCATAATCCCCCCAAAAATGACGGTATTTAAATAAAAGTCCTTCCACGTCCGGATGATCGAGGAGCGCTTCGCAGCGGGTTTTGATGACCGGCAGATCTTTTTCATGCAACACCTCATCAGCCTGAAGGTACAAAAGCCAGTCCCCCGTACATTGCTCTTTGGCAATATCGGTCTGAATGGCGTTGATAATCCCCTTTTTAAAATATTTTTCATCCCATTGGGTATCAAGGATTTTGATTTTGGCATCCCCGATGGCTTCAATGGCTTCCCGTGTCCCGTCATCGGATTTTCCCACGGCCACAACAAATTCATCCACCAAAGGCAGGGCGGATTGGATGGATTCCACGATGGGATAATAGAGACTGATGCCATTTCGAACGAAGGAGAAACCGCTAATTTTCATCATCTTTCCTTATGTGTGACAGTAATTTAGAGAATATTCTCATGCATATTAAGGATAAATGCTCCGATTTAGGTTCCCTATAGGCAGGCAGAATGATTCAGATCGTGTATCAAAGACACCGGTGTCCAATACCTGAATAGATTTTTTATTCACGATGTGATTTTTCCAAGGACGACCGCTTTTCGGGCGCCGGTCGCTGAGGGGATATTTCCCGGGATCCGGCGAATGCAGGCAACAGCCAGGATGGCAAAACCGAGGGCTTCCTTGGAATCGGGATCCACACCGGCATTTTCGACGGACCGGACGTGAATTCCCGGCAGTTTTTCTTTCAGACGGCTCATGATCAGGGGATGCCGGCTACCACCTCCCCCCGCCAGAAGCTCGGTGATTTTATATGACTCCCGATGTTTCAGCACACTCCCGGCAATGGTATCGGCCGTTAACGCTGCCAGGGTAGCAAGACGGGAGGGGCCATCCAGCCGTTCCAGTTCCTGGCGGTGCTCATGCAGCCAGTCCACCCCGAACTCATCCCGCCCGGTGGATTTTGGTGGATTTTTCAGGATAAAGGGATGTTTTTTCCATATATCCAGTATCTCTCTATGAATGGTGCCTTTCCGTGCCTTTTCCCCATCGATATCATAGGGACCTTCATACAGTTGTTGATATTGCTCGTCCAGGAGTCCCATACCAGGTCCCGTATCAAATCCCAATACGGGCAAATGGGAGCCAGACGGGGGAATAAGGCTGATATTGGCCACTCCCCCGATATTCAACAGGCAACGGCCTGTATCTGTTTTCTGAAAAAGCCACAGATCCACCGCAGGAATCAAAGGTGCCCCCGTCCCTCCTGCCGCAATATCCGCCGCCCTGAAATCGGAAATCACCGGGACATTCAGGGTTTGGGCCAAAAAGGAGGGTTCACCGATCTGAAGGGTGGAATGGCCACTGATGTGATGCAGGGTTTGTCCGTGGGAGCCGATCAAATCCACAGAGGGAATCTGATGCCGTTTCAGGCTTTCCGATACTTCCCGGGCATAAAAACGGCCCAGATCATAATGGAGGGCACATATTTCGGGTACACGCCCTGTTAAACTCTTCCGGATCCTCTTTTTCAATTCGGAAGGAAAAGGAACAGAATCGCTGTATATCACCTCATGCCGGAGTCTCTTCCGGGTCAGATCGATGTCCGCCACACAAATATCCAATCCGTCCATGGAAGTCCCCGTCATCAGGCCGGCAGTCCGGATCATCCCTTTTTTTTGTATAAGTGTCTGTAAGTCCATAATTATCCTTTTGTTGAGGAGTGAATTTATTAAAGAAAACAATCAGGGAAAAGAGGGGATACGGTTTTATAAACCTCCGAGCGGAATAAGCTGGTTGTTGTTACAGGATTGTCAGGAAGCGGCAAGTCATCACTGGCTTTTGATACACTCTATGCCGAAGGACAACGTCGGTACGTGGAGTCTTTGTCATCCTATGCCCGCCAGTTTTTGGGACTGATGGAAAAGCCGGATGTGGATTATATCGAAGGATTATCTCCGGCCATTTCCATTGAGCAGAAAACAACCCACCGGAATCCCCGTTCCACAGTGGGAACGGTGACAGAAATACATGATTACCTAAGGCTGCTTTTTGCCCGGATCGGTAAACCCCACTGTTATATCTGCGGAACACCCGTCACTAAAATGACCGTCCAGCAAATCGTGGACTCGGTGATGGAAATGGATGAGGGTACAAAGATTCAGATACTATCCCCCCTGGTTCGTGAGCGGAAGGGTGAATTCCGGGATCTTTTTCGTGAAATGCGCCGTGAAGGATTTATCCGTGCCCGGATTGACGGAAACGTCATGCCCCTCACCCAGGATCTTACCTTGCCCAAAAACAATAAACACACCATTGAACTGGTGGTGGACAGGCTGGTAATTCAGGATGGCATATCCGCCCGTTTAACAGACAGCATTGAACTGGCTCTGAAAATGGGTAAAGGCAATGTATTAATTGAAGAAAATCACGGGACGGAACACCGCTTCAGTGAACATTATGCCTGTCCACACCATCCGGAAGTCAGCTATGAAGAACTGACTCCCCGCATGTTTTCGTTCAACAATCCCATTGGTGCCTGTCCGGCCTGTTCCGGCTTGGGCACCATGATGGAAATCTCCCCCGATTTGCTGGTCCCC
>LGGY01000257.1 GCA_001509335.1 Fidelibacterota bacterium 46_43 | reverse complement strand
AAATGACATACAGTCTTTCTTCCCTGTTATGATGAATGAAAGGAGCGATTCATGGAAAAACTCATCCAGACCCTGAAAAACGTCAATTGGATTAGCTTGGGACTCGAAGCTGTAAAAATTGTCTTGATCCTGGTTGTTGCCTGGATTGTAATTAAAATTATCAAACGATCTCTGAAAAGCGTGGAAAAACGTATGGTTCAAAACCGCGTGATGGAGGGGGGGACTCCCACCGACACCAGCAAACGGGTCCAGACCCTGATGAATCTCACAAGTCAGGGGGTCACTATTCTGCTATGGGCTATGGTAATCCTGATGGTTCTGACCCAGATCGGTGTGGAAATCGGACCGTTACTTGCCGGCGCCGGAATCTTTGGTTTAGCCATAGGTTTTGGTGCACAGAACCTGGTAAAGGATGTGATATCCGGTTTTTTCATGATTCTTGAGGATCAGATCCGCGTGGGTGATGTGGCCATTCTCAATGGGACTGGCGGACTGGTGGAAAAAATGAATTTCCGGGTGACGGTTTTACGGGACCTGTCGGGAACAGTCCATGTTTTTCCCAATGGAAGCATTACAACCCTGAGTAACAGGACCAACGAGTGGTCTGCCTATGTATTTGATGTGGGAGTTGCATACAAGGAAAATACAGATACAGTGACGGAAGTCATTCAGGAAGTCCTGGAAGGCCTGAAAAAAGACGAAATCCATGGTGCTAATATCCTCGATGCGGAAATTTTTGGCGTGGATGGATTAAATAATTCATCTGTCACTATCAAAGGAAGAATAAGAACAATCCCATTAAAACAATGGGTGGTCGGCCGGGAATTTCTCCGCCGTGTCAAACTGGAGTTTGATGCCCGTGATATTGAAATCCCCTTTCCCCATCAAACACTCTATTTCGGTGAAGCCAGTAAACCCTTTGAACTTCAGGTTATTGAAAAAATCTCCCAGAAAGCCAAAGGTATTGACAGCTAAATTCAACCGGGCCGGGTAAAAGTCTTTGATTCTTGTGTTTCAAGGAGTTTGGAATACAAGGTTTTAGCCTTTGCTTCAAGTGCTTCAAGGGATCCGTCGTTGTGGATTACGTAATCTGCACGGCGGATCTTTTCTTTTTCCGGCATTTGCAAAGACATCCTGAGGAGAATCTGTTCTTTGCTGAGGGATCCCCGTTTCAGGGCTCGATCTATCCGGCAAGATGCAGGTGCCGTCACGACAAGCACGCTGTTATACAGGTTTTCAGAGCCGGCTTCAAACAACATACTGGCCTCGATGACCAAAAGAGGCGGATTTTTTTTCAAGGCGGCATGATAAATTTCCCGGATTTTCTCTTTGACATAGGGATGGACTAAAGCGTTGAGCTTTTCCTGGTTTTCCCCGGAAGCAAAAGCCCGTTCCGCCAGAAGGGCTTTGTTAAAATTTTGTGTTGAAGGGAAGATATCCTCACCAAAAAGAAGACGGATTTTTTGCTTTACTGCTTCATGGGTGCCGATAATTGATTTTGCGATGTCATCGGCATCATGCACCTCGGCACCCCAAGCCTTGAAAAAAGCGGCTACAGTCGATTTTCCCGATCCCAGTCCGCCGGTAAGCCCCAGGAAAAACATAAACGCCTCATACCTTTTTTAATACATTTTCGATACGTTTGGCGATCTGTTCAATTTCTCCTTCGCCGGAAACACGGTGAAGGCATCCGTTCTCTTCGTAATATTCAATCAAAGGATATGTATTTTTCCGATATACGTCAAAGCGCTTCAGGATTGTTTCACGTGTGTCATCTTTTCGCTGATACAAATCCCTGCTGCCGCAATTCGGGCAAACAGAATCATCCGGTTTTCCATCGGGGAATGAGGGGGTTGCACCACAATTTCGGCACGTCCAGCGACTTGTCAGACGGCGAAGCAGTTCCTCTTCCGGAACGTCGATCAGAATGGCTGCGTCCAGAGGAGCCTCAATTTTTTCCAGCATGGCATCCAGAGCCCGTGCCTGGGGAAGGGTCCTGGGGAATCCATCTAAAATATAACCTATTCCCTCTTTTTCGAATTCAGTAACCCTTTTTTCCAGAATATCTATCATGATATCATCAGGGACCAGTTTGCCCTGATTCATATACGCTGCCGCTTTTTTCCCCAATGGGCTTTGTTTCTCTGTCTCTGCTCTTAGAAGATCACCGGTGGAGAGTTTTGCCAGCGAGAAACGCTCTTTTAAAATATCCGCCTGGGTTCCTTTTCCGGATCCGGGTGCACCAAGAAATACAAGTCTCATGCTTCAGTCTCCTTTGTTTGGAGGATTTTATAATAAATACACCATGAATGCAAGATAAGGGAAAGGGTACATGCGACTTAAAAAATTTTCCTTGATAAAACAAAACGGCAAAGCTCGCTTTGCCGTTT
>LGGY01000154.1 GCA_001509335.1 Fidelibacterota bacterium 46_43 | reverse complement strand
TACGAGAGGGTTCGAAAAGCCCGTCGGGATGTTGCTGTTGTACCTATTGTCCGGGATGCCTGTGGTGGGTGTAATAACAAGGTAAGCCCCCAGAAGCGGGTAGATATTTACAAGCGGAATAAAATCGTGACTTGTGATATCTGCGGGCGCTTCATATATTCAGATGAAGTTATTTTGACAGTAGATAAATAAAAGGTATATAGATCTGGAGTTGATAAGACGGTCGCGTCCGGACAGGAGTGTTTCTGTCGGGATGAGGAAAGTCCGAACTCCGCAGGGCAGGCCGCCTCGTAATACGAGGAATCAGTAATGATTGGAAAGTGCCACAGAAAACAGACTATCTGTCTCTTACCGGGAGGAGACTCCCGGGAACAGGCGGATACAGGTGAAAAGGCGAGGTAAAAGCTCACCGGGTCTGCCGAAAGGCAGGCCGCTTGGTAAACCCCGGTCGGAGCAATGCAAAACTGAGAGACCGCTCCGGCGGTGAATCCGGCCCGGATTCTATTCTCAAGGTGGCAGCACGATTTCGGAAGTGATTCCGGAACCAGATAAATGACCGTCCCCTGCCTTGTCGCATGACATGACGGGTGAACAGAATTCGGCTTACGTTCAACTCCGGATCATATTTGCAAAATGCAATGGATTTTCAAAGAATTTGATCCTGATCAGTTACTGGTCTTCAGCCGTACCCTTGGCTTGGATCCCCTATATGGTAAACTTTTACTCACCCGGAATATTATCACACAGAAGCAATTGGAAGAATATTTCAATCCCACACCGGACAAACTGCTTGACCCGTTTCTCATGAAGGACATGGAGAAGGCGATCCTACGAATTCGTCAGGCACTGGCCAACGGAGAAAAAATTCTTGTCTATGGCGATTATGATGTGGATGGTATCACATCTGCCTCAATCCTCTACCTCTTTTTTCAGAAGCTGGGCGGTGATATCTGCTATTATATTCCGGACCGTGAAAAGGAAGGGTATGGGTTATCCCGGGAAGGCCTCGACTATGCAGTCCGCTTGGGTGTTTCCCTGATCATTACATGTGATTGCGGCATCAATGCGGTGGAAAAAGTCCGTTATGCAAATCAAAAAGGGCTGGATATAATTATTACAGACCATCACGAGCCATCCCCTGAACTTCCGCCTGCCTTGGCCATTGTCAATCCCAAGCAGACCGATGACAGCTACCCGGAAAAAAACCTGTGCGGTGCCGGGGTCGCCTTTAAACTTATCCAGGGATATTGCCGCTATGAAAACCTGGATGAAGAAACAGCCTATGATTATATGGACCTGGTGGCTTTGGGAACGGCAGCTGATATTGTAAGCATGACCGGTGAAAATCGCATCCTGATGAGTGAGGGATTAAGAAAAATCAATGTGGGGAAAAACCGGATCGGCCTGAAAGCCCTGATGGATGTAAGCCGTATCCGTCCAGAAGAGATGGATGTGTCGAAAATCGTCTTTGGCATTGCTCCCCGCTTGAATGCCGTCGGCCGACTGGGGGAAGCCTCCAGAGCCGTGAAATTGCTGACAACCCGGGATCCTGTCGAAGCAAAAGCCTATTCGGAAATCCTGGATGATGAAAATACCCTGCGGCGCGCTATTGAAAAAGATGTCATGGAAGAAGCCATCCGGGATATTGAAAAACGGTATCCCCGTCAGCTTCCCAAAATTCTGGTCCTCCATAATCCAACATGGCATCCGGGTGTTATCGGAATTGTGGCGTCAAAAATCAAAGAACTTTATCATCGCCCCGTCATTATGATTGCTTTTCAGGATGAATTGGGTAAAGGCAGTGGACGCAGTATTACCGGATTTGATTTATACGGCGCGTTGCATGTACATGAAAAGTGGCTGAAAACCTATGGCGGGCACGTGATGGCGGCCGGACTGACCATTTCGAGGGAAAATCTGCATCAGTTTATGCAGGATCTCCATAAATTTGCGGAAGACACCATCTCATCGGATCTTCTGGAACCCCGGATTTATATCGATGCTGAGGTGGAAATGGAACAAATCAATATGGAGCTTCTTACCTTTCTCGATCGCCTGAGACCCTTCGGCCCCGGGAATATGAGACCCAAGTTCTGCCTTAAAAATGTTCAACCCCAGCGAGCCCGTATCGTGGGAGGAAATCACCTGAAATTCAGAGTCCGGAAAAATCATCTTTCCCTGGATTGCATTGCCTGGAATTTTGGGGAAGACCTGCCGTTGGTCAGCGAACCACACAAAGCTGTAGATCTTGTCTTTGTCCCGTCCATTAACGACTGGAATGGAACCCGTTCGATTCAACTGATTGTAAAAGCCATAAAACCGCACGAACAAGCATAAGGAGAGCCAAAGTGGGTGTTAAAATAGCCGGTTATGGGTATTATGTTCCCGAGAAGGTGGTGACAAACCACGACATGGAAAAATTAATGGATACATCCGACGAATGGATTACCGAACGGACAGGCATAAAAGAAAGACATTTTGTCAAGGTGGGTGAAGAAGGGACATCGGATCTGGCGGTGAAGGCTGCTGAGAAAGCTCTTGATAAAGCCGGCATGGTTCCTGAAGACCTGGATATGATTGTGGCGGCAACCCTGTCTCCTGATCATGAAATACCCGGCATTGGCGTGATGATCCAAAACAAACTGGCAGGTTGCCGGACGATTCCGGCTTATGATATTCGCCAGCAATGCAGCGGATTTGTCTATGGACTCGAACTGGCATCCACTTTTATCAAATCAGGTAAGTATCGGACAATTCTCCTGGTGGGCGCCGAGGTTCAGAGTGTAGGCCTGAATTTATCTACCAGCGGCCGGGACCTGGCTGTTCTTTTCGGCGATGGAGCCGGAGCTTTTGTGCTGACAGCCTCTGAAGATGAATCCGACGTGTTGGATTCGGTACTTCACAGCGAGGGTGAATACTACCAGGCACTGTGGAAAGAGTATCCCAGCATTTATGTACAAGATAGAATCAGCGAAGAAGATATCACCCAGGGACGCCACTACCCTTCCATGAACGGCCGTTTTGTGTTTAAACATGCATCAACCCGTATGCCGGAAGTAGTGATGGAATTATTGAATAAAAACAGTGTAAGCAAAGATGAGATTGCCCAGATTATTCCCCATCAGGCAAATTTGCGTATAACGCAGATGGTCTCCAACCGGCTGAACCTGACACTTGATACAGTCTATTCAAATATTGAACGATATGGCAATACGACAGCAGCGTCGATTCCCATAGCTTTCTGTGAAGCACTGAATGAAAAACGATTCAAGCGTGGAGATTATGTGATTACTGTTTCCTTTGGTTCTGGTTTTACCTGGGGAGCAAATCTGATTAAATTCTAATCGGAGTATCGATTGGAGAACAATGATGACAGCAAAAAAAATAAAGAAAAAACCAGTCAACTGGGACCTTATGCTGAAAACCGGCATGATGGTTCTGGTTGTGGTCATAGCAACTATTTTGATTCCAAGGGAACGCTCCCATATTTACAGATATCAAATTGGAGAAATTACCCGGTCTGCCATTATTGCTCCCTATGATTTTGATATTCTGAAACCTGAAGATGTTATTGAAGCTGAAAAACGGGAAGCTCTGAAGCGAGTTCCTTTTGTCTTTAACCACGATCCCGATGCGGAAATCAGAAGCACACAGGATATTGAACAGTTCTTTCGGATGGCTTCTGCCCTCAAACAACGATACCAGTCCCTTAAAAAATCACGGGAAGACCGAAACCTATACCGGTATAATGTGGAGCGCTTCGAAGAACAAAACAAACGGGTCCGGTCGGATAGCACGGCTTTCTATCAGCTGATCAGTCAGTTCAGACAAGATTATAATATCGATATGGAGAGCAATCTTTACCGTGGCTTGTATGATCCTGCTAAAAGTCCCCTTCCAGACCTGGATAAACTGAAAGCCCAGTTCCTTCAGGAAATCAACCAGTATATGAGTAAGGGAATTGTGGATATATCCCTTGAGGACATCATATCCACTCAAATTGCCATTTCCCGGGCCGGAGAGGAAATTTACCGCTCCACCAGTGAAATTTATGACAGGGACAAGGCCATTAATACACTCTCTCAGAGCCTGAAAACAACCGAAGATGAGCTGAGTTTTGAAAATAAACAAATGTTGTTTCAGATTTCCCGGATTTTTATCCGTCCGAATCTTATCTACGATAAAGAGCGGACAATCCGGCGTCAGCAGGATGCCATCAGCAGGGTTCCCATCGTAGATGGCAAGGTGTTAAAAAATGAAAAAATTGTAGATGCCAATACCCGGGTCACACCCCAAATCTATCGAAAACTCTATTCCCTGAATGTTGCAGAATCCAAAAGAAATCAAAATGCTTTTGGACGGGCTTATTTTATGGGATTTTTTGGCGATCTGCTCATCATGGGATTACTTTATACAATTTTTTTCCTCTTTATCTATCATTTCAGGAAGGAAATCTATTCAGACCGGAAAAATATTTTTCTGATTGTGATCAATCAACTGATTGTGCTTGGACTGGGCTATCTGATTTCATCCCTGAATCAAGCTGCCTTTATGGCCGTCCCCGTGACCCTTCTGGCCATGATCGTTTCTATCTTCTATGATGAAAGAGTTGCCATTTTTTCTACGGTCCCCATTATTCTTATGCTTTCCTACATTTTTGGGAATCCCTTCCATTTCACTGTGGTCCACATGCTTCCGGCGCTTATTTCTACGATATCTATTAAAAAATTGAGAAGCAGGGATCAGATTTTTCAACCCCTGATCTGGGTCTTCCTTTCTTATATCCTCGGTTTGATTGCCCTTGAGCTTGTGAGTTTTAGTTCTTTTGCCGAGTTTACGCGGGGAATTTTGTTTGCGTTTATCAATACCGTTGGATCTGTCCTGGCAGCATACGGGCTGGTAAGTGTTTTTGAGCGGCTGCTGAATATTACGACGGATATGACGCTTTTGGAATTGACGGATTTAAACAAGCCCTTATTGAAAGAGCTGGCCGTAAAAGCTCCGGGGACCTTCAATCATTCGGTGATGGTGGGGACCCTTGTGGATACAGTTGCCGAGGCGATTGGTGCCAATAATCTGCTGGCGCGGGTGGGCGCTTATTATCATGACATTGGAAAAATTGCCAAATCCAACTATTTTGCCGAAAACCAGCGGGATGAGAATCGGCTGGAAAAACTCAAACCCCACATGGCAGCAAAAGTGGTGATTAATCACGTACGGACCGGTGTAGAACTGGCTGAGCAGTATAATTTGCCAAAAATTGTTGTGGATTTTATTCCCATGCACCATGGGACCCAGATTGTGAAATTCTTTTATGACCGGGCGATGGATCAGGCAGAAGATCCGGCAGAAGTGAAGGAAAGTGATTTCAGATATCCAGGCCCCAAACCCAATACTAAAGAAACAGCATTGGTTATGATCGCTGAAGCCTGTGAGGCGGCCATAAAAGCGCTGAATAAACCGACAGATTCCGATATTGAAAACCGTGTCAATCTGATTATCAAAACCCGGATGGATGAAGGACAGCTGTCTGATTGTCCGCTTACCTTTCATGACATCACAGTCATCCGTGAATCCCTGATCCGGCAGTTTATCAGTATGTATCATCATCGCCCAGAATACCCTGGGCAGCAAAAAAGTGAAACGGCGAAATAATCCATGCCTTCCCGTCGGCATAAAGAAAAACATATTCACATCTATAACGAATCCGGTTTACGGCTTCCCCTTCGGCATGAGGAGATTTCAGGGATTATTCTCACATTACTGAAAGCCTATCGTTTGTCCTCTTGTGATATCAATATTATTTATATGGCTGATGAATCTCTCCGGGATATGAAGAAGGAATATTTCGGTCAGGATGTCTTAACGGATATTATCAGTTTTACCATGGAACATTGTGAAGATTATTTGGAAGGGGAGTTATATATTTCCCTGCCACGAATCCGGGAAAATGCATCTCGTTATCATGTCACTATCCGCCAGGAATGTGTCCGGATTCTGATTCACGGCTTTTTACATCTTATAGGATACGAAGACGGCAGCCCGGAAGCCAGCGAGCAGATGACAACACTGGAAAACCGTCATCTTGAGGAATGTGGTTATGCCTGATGACCTTTTTCTACGGAGCATATTGTTTATCATTCTGTTGTTTTTTTCCGGTCTTTTCTCCAGCAGTGAAACCGCTGTTTTTTCCGTCAAGCGGTCCCAGCTGGAAGAAAAAATGCGCGGTGGCCACCCTGAAGCGCTCCGACTTTTAGCCCTTCTGAATTTTCCGCGGCGACTTCTTATTGCGATTCTCACCGGAAATACCTTTGTCAATATTGCTATGTCTGTCATTTCAGCTTCAGTTGCCAGGGATATCGCCAATTACTATCAACTATCCCCCATTTTATCTGTCCTTGTTCAGGTGTTTGCCGTTACACTGGTGATTCTCATTATGGGAGAAATTCTCCCCAAAATCATTGCTGTCCGAAATGCCATCAAACACAGCCTGCGCATGTCCTCTTTTTTAACGGTTGTTTATACGTTGCTTACACCTCTGACAGCCGTTTTTTACTGGATTACCGAACTTTTCGCCAGGATGTTTCGTATTCAGGGTGAAGAGTTTATTGAAGATTCTGAGGAGTTGTCAGCCCTGGTCAACCTGAGCGGCGAATCCGGGGCTATACGCGAAAAAGAACGGGATATGATCCAGTCTCTCCTGAAATTGTCCGACACCCGGGTCCGTGAAATTATGATCCCCAGGCCCGATATCCACGCTATTGATATCAACCAGTCACTTCCAGATATCATACAGGAGGTGCGTGAATCCAAATTTTCAAGGTTACCGGTTCATGGCGGCGATTTGGACCATATAATCGGTTTCATTTTTCTCAAGGATATTCTTCACTTAACGGATAAAGAAACCGGAAAGACACACATTAAAAGTTTATTGAGACCCCCGCTCTTTGTCCATGAGAATAAAAGCGTTGCTAAAATGCTCAGGGAATTCCAAACCAAAAAGACCAAAATCGCCATAGTTGTAGATGAATTTGGGGGGACAAGTGGCCTGGTGACTCTGGAAGATGTGGTAGAAGAAATTGTGGGTGAAATTCAGGATGAAATGGATGAGGGAAACCAGACCATGATCCGAAAGAGCGGTGAAAAAGAGTATATTGTCAATGCTGCCCTGAACCTTGATGAACTTGAAGAAGAACTGGGGCTTTCCTTTCCGGAGGAACGGGATTATGATACCCTGGGAGGTTTTGTCATGGACAAATTGGGGCGGGTGCCCAAAAAGCAGGATCAGTTTGTCTTTCAAAATGTGCGATTTACCGTTGTTTTGATGCAACGCCGGCGAATCAAAGAGATTCGCCTGGAATTTTTACCCGAAGCATAAGGGATTTGATGAAAGAATTTAGTGACCTGGTGGAAATTATCAAGAAATTGCGTTCACCGGAAGGATGTCCATGGGATCGTGAACAAACCCCGGAAAGTCTGATTCCTTTTATGATTGAAGAGGTTTACGAAGTCATCGATGCTTTAGACCACCGGAATGACCGGGATTTGGTTAAAGAGCTTGGAGATGTGATGCTTCACCTTGTTTTTCAGGCTGTGCTGGCAGAAGAAGACAATCGTTTTACCATCCGGGATGTTTTACTTCAGATTAATCACAAAATGATCAGCCGCCATCCCCATGTGTTTACAAATAAGGTTTTTAAGTCTGAAGAAGAGATTCATCATTACTGGGAAAAAAAGAAGAAAGCCGAGGGACGTAAAAGGCTTCTGGATGGAATACCAAATGAACTTCCCTCCTTGCACAAAGCCTACCGTGTACAATCCAAAGCGTCCATGGTGGGATTCGACTGGGATAAGATCCATGATGTATGGGAAAAAATCCGGGAGGAAGTTCGGGAACTGGAGGACGCCTCCCGTGAAAAAGATGCTGCCGCCATGGAAATGGAATTCGGGGATCTTCTTTTTTCCCTTGTTAATGTGGGCCGCTTTATGGGGATCAATGCCGACGAAGCTTTAAGAAAATCCACCGATAAATTTATCCGCCGTTTTCACCGCGTGGAAGAAATGGCTGAAAGGAATAAAACCGATTTGCGCGCTCTTTCTCTGGATGAGCTTGAAAACATGTGGCAACAGGTGAAGGATGAGGATGACGGGATAATGGAGTGATGGAGAGACTGAAAGATTGGAGAATTGCCTGTCCCGTGAAATGAGAACATGTAAGTGACGAGACATTTGCAGAGATGGGATAATTGATTTGATTGGCGGGATTGTATCGAGATACGGTCACCGGGTAGGCTGCATAGGACTCGAATTCAAGTGCCGACTTCTAACAACTTAAAGATGATTGATTAAATGGGGAATTTTTTACAGATCTGATGAGGAGATTATAAAGGAAATGTAAATTTTGTTTAGGTAATTTCCTGTGGGGCAAGAAACAGCGAAATGCGACATGAAAAAAGATAAAGTTGTTGTTCATGTATATGACGTATCGAATAAATCATGGATAAATTCCGGAGCAAATATAACATGGCCGGTCATCCATTAAGATGCCATCAATTGGGTAAATTGTAATAGCGATATTCGGGGTGAACACACGCAGATCCTTCACCCCATTGTACCCTCTCTCAATCCGTACTTCCATACTTTCATTCCCTCTTCGGAAGTACCAACTTCCAATATCAAAAGACTCTCAAATTAAATCATGACAGCCCAATATATTAAAAATAATATAATCTTGTAATTGGTCAGGTTCGGAATTATTTTATCCCAGGGGCTCTAAACACATAGGCATTATCCTATATATAGAGAATAAAATTTTAATAATTTACATCACCTGCAAACCATAGGCACCCCATGAACCCTCACAATTTCGAAGCGACTTCCCTTGCCACTTCCAGCGTTGTATTACTGCCTCCCATGTCGTAGGTCCTTACTTTTCCCTCGGCAATCACAGCTGCAATCGCCTTTTCCAGGCGTTCAGCCATCTCTTTTTCACCAAGCCAGTCCAGCATCATTTTTGTCGTCAGAAGCATGGCCATAGGGTTAACTTTATATTGACCGTGATATTTTGGAGCGCTTCCGTGTGTTGGTTCGAAAACAGCATAGTTGTCACCAATATTTCCACTGGAAGCAAATCCGAGTCCGCCCACCAGCTGGGCAGACAAGTCACTAAGAATATCACCAAACATATTTTCGGCGACAAGGATTTCGTAATTTTCCGGATTTTTCACCAGCCACATGCATTGGGCGTCGATATTGGTTTCCCAGAGTTCGATATCCGGATAATTTTTTGCTACCTCCCGGGCCGTCCGGATCATGAGTCCCCCTGTTTCCCTAAGGACATTGGGTTTATCCACCACAGTGACTGCTTTTTTACCAAATTCCCTGGCATATTCAAAGGCTTGTGTTACAATGTTACGGCAGGCCTGGCGGGTCATGATACGCGTTGAAATGGCCATATTGTCCAGCCCCGCATCTTTGAATTTCTTCATTTTGGGATGATGCTTATCCAGCACCTCGTAGACTTCCTTTGGAACCGGGTGAAACTCTACACCACCGTACATTCCCTCTGTGTTTTCCCGAAAAATGGTAATGTCTATACCGTCACGGTAATTCAGGGGATTGCCGGGATAAGCCTTGCAGGGCCGCATGTTCGTATGCAGGTTAAAGGTTTGACGCAAGCGAACAATGGGACTAAAATAGACATAACCTTTGCCTTTCAGGGCAGGATCCAGTTCGTCATCTGCTTCTTCTTTGGGCTTGGACGTAATAGCTCCGAAAAGAGCACAATCTGTGGTTTTCAACATATCAAGGGTTCTTTGCGGCAGGGGATCTCCCTCGGTTTTCCAGAATTCCCATCCGATATCCCCGTGAATGTAATCGGCATCCAGCTTGAGTGTATCCAACACAATCCGTGCCGCGTCCATCACATCATTTCCCACCCCGTCTCCGGGAAGCCATCCAATGCGGTATTTTGCCATAATTTTTCCTCAGTTTAGTTTCTTTATCCTTTTACCAGCTCGAAATCAATGAAATCAGCGTGATGAAATATAATAGATTCAGGAGACCGTTTTTCACCGGCTCCTTCCTTGGAATGGGTGGCGATGACATGCATCACCGCTTCAGGAACCCCGTGTTTGAATGCCAGCCCCACGCCACTGAAAGGATGGCGGAGATAGCGTCCGAAATCGGATTTTATCACCTTGCCGTTAACAATCTCGTATTCAAGTAGTTTTCCCACATCTGCCAGGAGCGCACCAGCAATCAAAACATCCCGGTTTACAGGGGTCCGCCTCTCCTGATGAATAGTTTTCAGAACATCTTCAGTTGCTATACACAGGCGGCAGACAGCCCTTACATGATCTATGAAGGGGATGGTAACACCCTCTGCCAGCAGGGTAAATGGAATTTTCATCA
>LGGY01000256.1 GCA_001509335.1 Fidelibacterota bacterium 46_43 | reverse complement strand
TTTATGTCGTAAGGATTATGTTCTGAGGGAGCAGGTCATCCAGTTTATGGTAGGGATGGGAGGCTATGCGGTTGAGGACATCTCTCAGGTACGTTTCGGGATTAAGTGATCAACGTCAACTATTTTTCCCTGTCGTTTTGCCTCACAAGAAAACCACATTATTTAGGAAAATCTGCCTCATTTGATTATTCCTGTCAAATCGGACAGTGATTCCGGTTCATTTTGGACACCGATAATCTTCACTGCCGTCCTCAGCCTTTCCCTTGCCGGAGAATCCGCCAACCCATATCATGTCTGCAAAAGGATTTACACCTGAAGTGTTTCAAGGACAGGCATATCATGTATATGTACGATTTCCGGCGGAGTGGGACGAGATCCGTTTCCGGGATGACCAGAGGCACCACAGGGATAAAGCACTGGAATACGAAGCCTTGAAAATCGCGCTGACTGAAGAATTTCAATACGAGCGGGATGGTTATAGAAATGCTAAGGGGGATTTTATTCAAAAAATCAATACATTATCCCGGAAGGAAAGGCAATGAATAACACATACGAACATTCATTACAGAAATCGGCCCTTTTTCACCTGTTGCCCGGAATTCTGACAGGCATTGTGTACTACGCACTGGCATCGGTTGTCTGGTCACAGGGCTTCCCCACGGTCATGGCCCTGATCCTGGCTTTAATCCCCTTTGAACTGGGATTCCTCTTGTATCAAAAGAAAAAGACAGGTAAACCCTTCTTCAACGGCATAATCCGGTTCTGTGATCCTATCCCGGCAAGGGCCTATCTTTTGTGGGTCCCGGCGATTTTTCTGTCGTCTGGTCTCCTTTTTACCCTTTTCAATTTTAGCGCAGACCTTCTGATGCCTTTGTTTTCGTGGATACCAGAACATCTGTACCTGGATATGGGACTCGACGGCGGGTTTTCAAAAGAAAATCTGAGGGTAACGAGTGTCCTCTTTTTTGTTTTTGTCGTTGTGATTTTACCGGTCACGGAAGAATTGTACTTTCGTGGCTGGTTTGCTGCCACGCATGCCGGGAAACCTGAAAGGGTGGAACCCTGTTCTCCACAGTGCCCTATTCGCCCTCTACCATGTGTGGCTCCTTGGATGCTGATTACCCGGCCTGTGGCTGTGCTTCCCCTGATTTATGGTGTGCAAAAAAAGAGAAATGTTCTGCTTGGGATTGTGTCCCACTGTCTGCTGAATGCCATCGGCTGGATCGTGGGACTTACCTTTATTGCCCGGCTATAGGAGATGAGGATATGATAGAAAGCATTGATGAATATGTGATAAAACCGGAATACCGTGCCCGCTTTGAACTGACCTTCGGTCCCGGCGGAGCCTGGGATCACATGTTTTCCCGCTGTGAAGGCTACCGCGGTACCACCGTTTTACGGGATACGGAAACTCCGGAACGTTTTCTAGTTGTGAATCTCTGGGATTCCGTGGAACACCGGGATAAGGCATTAAAGAAACATGAAGAAGCGCTTTCACATGTAAGGACTGATCTGAACGCGTGGACGGAATCTGAAATGTATCAGGGTGTTTTTACCGTCTTGGTGAAGGCAATAGTTCGCCCCCGGCACTTTGGCCGTCAATCCTCTAAAGAAAGGAGATATTAATGGATGTCCATCAAAGTCAAAAACGTATTCTCAGGATTGTATTGGGAATTAACGGATCTTTTTTTCTGATTGAAATGATTACCGGACTCCTTTCCGGTTCCATGGGACTTGTGGCCGATAGCCTGGATATGCTGGCAGATGCTTTTGTGTATGGCATCAGTCTTTATGCAGTAGGGGGCACTCTGGTTCGCAAGAAAAAAATATCAAACATGGCCGGGTATTTTCAGCTCCTCCTGGCTTTGGCAGGATTTGGGGAAGTGTTAAGACGCTTTCTCCTTGTTGAAACCATTCCGGATTTTACAACCATGATTGTCGTGTCGTTTTTTGCCCTGATTGCAAATGTGATATGCCTGATCCTGCTTCATCAGTCCAAAGGAAAAGATGAAATGCATATGAGGGCAAGTATGATCTTTACATCCAATGACGTGATCATTAATGGTAGTGTGATTCTGGCGGGTGTTTTAGTTGCCTGGCTGCAAAGCAATATCCCCGACCTGATTATCGGGACCCTCGTTTTTCTGCTGGTCATCCGGGGGGCTGTGAAAATCCTGAAACTTGGAAAATAATTGTAGTCAGGATTTATGCTGAAATACAACCTGCTTCATATCATTTCAGTTGAAACAATCATACCTATGTGTAGCCTCTTTTAATGTGATGTGCCATTTTTGATTTAAAACTCATGGATGTTTTCATACCTCACCACCTTTCTGTTTTATGACAGTTTCCGGTGTTTTTTCCCGTGAGGCTATGCGATATCCGTTTATAAATGTCGTTAAACAC
>LGGY01000016.1 GCA_001509335.1 Fidelibacterota bacterium 46_43 | reverse complement strand
TCATATTTATCCTTGTAAATATCCCCCTTCTCATAAAGATCCTGGAGAATTTTCTGAACCACCTGTGTATGGCGTGTTTCGGTAGTCCGGATAAAATCATTATACGTAAGTCCCAGTTCATCCCAAAAACTGCGGAAACGTTGGGCATACTCGTCACAGTGTTTTTCCGGCGGGATCCCGGCTTTTTCAGCAGCCTGCTGGACTTTCTGGCCATGTTCGTCTGTACCGGTTAAAAAATGGGTATCTTCCCCACGCATACGGTGGTATCGGGCCAGGATATCTGCAACAATAGTTGAGTAGGTATGACCGATATGAGGCTGATCATTCACATAATAGAGGGGCGTTGTCACATAGAAGCGTTTACCCATTCTTCAATCTCCGGTTACGAGTTATCTTCAATGGCTTTCAGTTCATTTTCATCCACGGGTCCTTCAGTCAGATAATCGGGATATTCACCGGACAGGCCGGCTTCCAGGGCTTGTTTCACCAGATTTTCCACATTTTCAATGGGAATTTCCTCCCGCACATCCTGCTCAAAAGCGCAGGTGACCATGCGGGCGATAATATCCGATTTAACCACATACCCCTTTTTATTGTTCATAAAAACCGGAGTGCCGGGTTTGGGATATTTTTTCAATTCTTCAATATAGTAAGGATGTTCATAGCGAAGGCAGCATTTCAGCTTTCCACAGAGTCCCGAAAGTTTCAGGGGATTCATGGGAAGGTTCTGATCTTTGGCATTTTGTGTGCTTACCGGTTCAAAATCTTCCATAAAAGTAGCGCAACAGAGGGGAAAACCGCAGGGGCCCAATCCACCCAGGCGTTTTGTTTCATCCCGTACCCCGATTTGCCGCATTTCTATCCGGGTCCGGAGGACAGAAGCCAGCTGGCGGACCAGTTCGCGAAAATCCACACGTTCTTCAGCCGTATAATAAAATGTGACTTTTTTCCGGTCCAGCTGATATTCCACATCCATGAGTTTCATGGACAAACGAAGGTCTTTGACTTTATCCAGGCAGAGTTTGAATGTTTTTTCCTCACTTTTCTGGTTTTCCCGGTACTGTTTCCAGTCCAAATCATCTGCTTTTCTTAAAATTTCATACTGGGATACTGGATAACAACCGGTGCAGCCCTCCCGAATGGGAATGAGCGCGGTAACCCGTCCCATATCTTCCCCTTTGTCTGTTTCGACCACCAGGTAATCCCCTTTATGGATGGGATATTCCATGTCGTTTTTAAAGAAAAGGCGTCTGTTTCCCTTAAATTCAATTTTTATAATCATGTATTGATAATCATGTACCGGATCTGGCATGGGCGAGTTCCTCTGTTAGAGACAGACATAAATGTCCGATCAGGGCGGGAAAATAAACATTTTTCCCGGTCAATTCAATAACCCGCTCAGTCTCACGGATTATTTTCAGATAATCAATAGCCGGAAAATAGGCGACAAACCGGGTCAATTCTTCCACAAAGCCCGAATGAATCAGGTGGACGGGGGATCCACCTTCCCGGATAAGCTGGGCATCCCTCAGCCAGAAAAGAATCTGGCGGAGTTTCCTCCGAACGGCTTCTTTATCTTTTTTAAACTGCTTGTGGGAATCTTCCACCCATTGGGTCAGGGCGGCCATGTTTCCACTCATCAGATAACGCCAGAACTGCTTCAGTTCCTCGCTTTCGGCTTTCATGTCAGAAGAAAGAAATTCTTTCACACGCCGAATATCGCCATGACTGAAATGGGCATAATAAGCGGCCGTTTCCCGGTCAACCCCATAACAGTCCACAAGCCATTGGGTGATTTCTTCCACGGATGGGGGATTGACGGGAATATTCTGGCAACGGCTGCGGATTGTGGGCAACAGGGTGTTATATTTATCCGCAAGGATCAGAAATACCGTTTTCCCCGGGGGCTCTTCCAGAATTTTCAACAGGGCATTTGAAGAAGAATCATTCAGCATTTCCCCCCTGTACAGGATGACAACCTGCCATCCCTCTTCACCGGCGCTGAACATAAGATCTTTCCGCAATTTCCGGATCATGCTGATAAGGATGGTCGTTGCCGATTCCACCTCGATCCCCTGGTAGGGATCCTCCGATAATCGTTCCATGGCATCCTGGACCATACCAAATTCCTGTTCAGACAGGGCGGCAAAGGGGTCGTCATCTTTCGGGTTTTTTCCGGCAGGACTGGGAAAAATAAAGTGGATATTGGGATGGGAATTCCGCTTGATTTTCACACAGGAATCGCAGGTACCGCAGGGACTGTGGTCCGGACCGGGATGTTTGCAATTCAGGGCTGCTGCAAAATTCAGGGCCAGGCTCATTGTTCCGGATCCCAGTGGACCGGAAAGGATGTACGCATTCCCCACCCGTTGATGCTTAATGAGCGTTAAAAGCTGTCTGCTGATTCTTTCCTGACCCACTTGTTCCACAATCTGCATATCAATTCCTTCGGCTAAGCCATTCTTCAGGATTCAATTTCTGCCTGGAATCCCAGATCTCAAAATGGAGCATGTGTCCCTGAAGTGAACCACTGTCACTTACTTCGGCAATCACCTGACCTGATTCCACATATTCATTTTCCGACACCCGGATTCCGCCTACGTGGGAATACACCGTATAATAATCTTCACCGTGCATGATAATGATAGTATTTCCGTACCCCCTGAGCCAGGTGACAGTGGTTACCAACCCGTCCTGAATCGCCATCACCGGTGTTTTTTCCGGAGCTTTGATATCGATGCCGTTATTTTCCGTTTCCGTTTTCAGTACAGGGTGAATTTGCCGTCCAAAACGCCCAATAACCGTTCCCTGGACAGGCCACGGAAGATTTCCCTTGCCGCTGGAAAAGGTAGGATATTCTTTGTAGGACATGGATGCCGCGTGTAGCCGGCGCTGTCGTTCCAGTTCCCGGAGACGGTCTTCCCGCTGGGTTCGCATACTGGCTATGATCCGCTGGAGTTCCATCCGGGAGGCCTCTTTGGCATCCAGTTCCTGTATCAGCATTTTTCGGTCTGATTTGACCTTCTCCAGTTTTTGGGCTCTGTCCGCTTTCATTTCCCTGAAAGATGCCGCTTCTTTCCGCAATGAGGTCAGTGTCTTTTGAATTTCCGCTTCCTCAGCTTCAATGTCCCGGGTCTCCTGTTCAATCTGCTCAATCAGGGTAATAATCTCATGGTACAATTCTTTGTCAGCCTGGGTGATGGCATTAAAATATTTGACCCGGTAAAAGAGCTGTTGCATATTATCCGATGTAAAAATCAGGCTGAGCATATCATCGGTATGGGTTGTGTAAAACCGGACGACCCGTTTTTTGTACCGATCAATCAATTTATCCCGTAGGACTTCATTTCGGGCTTTATTTTTTTTCAGAAGGGCTACTTTTTCCCGGCGCAGGCTCAGTTGCTGTTCCATGGCCGTGATACGCCGGTCTGTGAGCCCGATCTGATGATCCAGGTATTCCAGTTCATCGGAATAGGTCAGTTCCCGGTGACTGGCAGATTGGATCCGTTTCTGAAGGGCGTCGATTTCCCGGCTGACCTGTTCAAGATTTTTACTCTGCTGATTAATTTTCCGGTCAAATTCCTCCAAATCCTGTGCCACAACAAAAGAGGAAAATGAAAGCAGAAAAAAGATCGGAAAAGCACTTTTAAGTAAAGGTCTCATCCTTTAAAATTATTTCCATTTTCATCGAATCCCAAGTACTTTCCCTTGACTTAAATTCAAGTTTAAAGCTATCTTTAGTTACGTGTGAAAAAAAGAAGGGTAATTATGACATCTGCATTGTGGCGGAGTATGAACCGGAAAGAAAAGACCCGGGAAGAAACCATGATGGAAGCACTGGGGAATGTAAACATTTTCCGGAATCTTTCCCATAAAGAGCTCAAAGTAGTGTTGAATTTGGTCTATGAACGCATGTATAAAAAAGGTGATTACATTTTCAAGCAGGGATATCCGGGAAACGGGATGTACATTATTTTAAAGGGTACCGTTCAGATTATTCAGGAAAATGTTGAGGGAGATACCAAGAAAGAAAAAGACCTGGCGACCCTCCACAGTGGAGATTTCCTGGGTGAAATATCCCTGCTGGATGAAGCCCCCCGTTCCGCATCGGCATATTGCACCGAACTGACGGAAGTTTTAGGCTTTTTCAGGGGAGATTTGCTGGATCTTCTGAACCGTAAACCGGAGCTGGGCAGTAAAATTGTCCTGAATATCGCCCGTATCTTGGGAGAACGCCTGAGGATCACCAATCAACTTTTGGCGGAACTTCAGGAAAAACAGCAAAAGGAAGCCGAATCATGAGCCAGACTGAGAATCAGCGATTTATTACCCGCCTGATATTTTTCATTGTCTTGGCTGCAGGGTTCATCCTCATCCTCCCCCGCCTTCAGACCATTATCACGGTAATCGTCATATCTATTTTAATGTTCACCCTTCTGGATCCCTTTGTGGATAAGCTTGAACGCTTTAAAATCCCCCGGGCATTATCGGCTTTAATGATTATTCTCGTGATTTTACTCCTCATTGCCTTAGGTGTCAGCCGGGTTGTGCCCCTGGTGGAAAATGCAGCTCAGCAAATATCCCAGAGCTTTGGTGTCGAAAACACATTGAATGACCGGATCCAGTCCGGAATCGATTTTCTGAACAGTAAACTCCCCGTCAGTGCCATTACCACGGATATCCCGGAAAAGATTAATGAACTCACTGAAAGTCTGAAGCAGAAACTTCCCGGATTCCTGATGGGTGCGGGAAAGGGGCTTATCAATGCTTTTTCCGGCTTTTTTTTCGTCCTTTTTATCACTTTTTTCTTCCTCAAGGATGAGCGGGCCATCAAAAAGGGGATTATCCGCCTTGTACCCAACAAGCATTTTGAAATGTCCCTGAACATTATGGATAAAATTCAAAGACAGCTTTCATCCTATCTCCAGGGATTGTTTCTGGCAGCCACCAGTGTGGGCATTACCTCCATTATCGGCCTTTTTTTGGTGAATACCCTCTTTGATGCCGGAATCAATTACATCTTTCTGATCGGCATCTGGGCCGGATTTGCCAACCTGATCCCCTATGTAGGGCCCACAGCCGGCGCAATTCCCGCTGTTTTATCAGTCCTTATCTCTCAACCCCCCAATACCCTGTTTATTGTTATCCTGGTTATCGGCGTTTTCGTTTCTGTCCAATTTCTTGACAATAACCTTGTCAGCCCCTATCTGGTGGGAAAGAGTGTGGAACTGCATCCCCTCATTGTATTTATTGTGTTGATTATCGGTGGAAACCTCATGGGGCTCCTGGGAATGATGTTTGCCGTTCCCGTTGCCGGTATTATTAAAGTGACCTTTGGTGAAATTATTACAAATGCTCCCAAATACCGGGCGTAATTAATCCGGTCGGGGAAAGCGTTCGATTTTCATCAGGATATGGTTGTGAAAATAGAGGTAAAGGTTATCCGTTTGTAGTCGATAGGTCCAGATCATGTAATCGGTTGGTGAACCCGGATTCCATTTTTGGACACTTTGGGGATCCCCCATTTTTTGACGGATCTCCTCACTGGTTTCAAAAACCCTGATATGGATATGCTTTACCGCCGTTTCAGGTATGGCTCCGCCGAAGGCTTCCATCCATAACTTTTCAAATGTCTTCTCCTTTGTATCCTGCATCAGTTTATTTTCCATAAGAGTCAGTTTTTCCATAATCCGGTTTGCATACATATCCGCCAGTTCTGCAGACCGCCTGTCGATACGCCCCGATTCTTCCATAAAATACCGGGCTGTTACCATATCTGATTCTTTTATGGCTTTTTTCAGGTCCTGCAGCATGGCTTTGGCCATTTCACCCCTCAGGCGGGTGATACGGTCCTTGTTTGACGGGAATTCCTGTTCCGCCAGAAGCAGATAGGATTCCGCCCGTTCATACAGTCCGGCAAGGATCAGGCGGAGTGCTTTTTGCAGATGGATTTCAGAGATTACCTCCCGGATATCCTCCCGGATCAGGGGGGAAATGTGCAATGCTTCCTGAATCAGGGCGTCTGCCTGTAGATAATCCCCCTGGTCCAGTTTATTTAAGGCTTCGAGGACAAACAGACCGGCCAGTAAATACTGGCGGAGAAGAACTGCCTGACGAAGATCCATATTTCCCGAATGGATAGCAATATCAAAACGCTGTCTGGCCTCCCTTATCCGGCCCTCTTTCAGAAAATCATCACCCTCATGATAATACTGAAAATATGTCATGGAATCAGAATAGGCTTTATACTGCCGGGCCAGGGATGACTTTAAAGAACGGGGGTGTGTTCTCAGGTATTGATCAAAGGAACGGGATGCAGACACATAATCCCTGCTTCGGAGTCGGGATATTCCCTCGTCACCCGATGATTTTTGGGCACCCATTAAAATCCCAAAGGATAATTCGATGCCCATCGCGCCCAAATCCACAGTCTGGATTGGGGTGAAAAGCTCAGAATCTTTCACATCATAGTGGGCAGAATAACGATGAAAACTGATCCCAACTCTAAATCGGCTGCCGGTGATCCGGTCCGGGGCAAAAACCCAGTCTGCCCCACCGCTCCAGCTTTGACCTGTACCCCGGACCTGCACATCAAACGCTTTATTTCCGGCGGTATACAGATCCCCTTCCCCCTTTCCCCATGTAAATTCCCCGTGCAGGAGCAGCCAGGTAAACGGTTGATAATAGACTGTCTGGGAAATATACATCTCCCGGATGCGGGGACTGAATTGAAAGGACCTGCCATAGGCCACCCGGTTGGGCCAGCCGGGATTCAGATCCGCCGGGATCAGTGCCCGGGTCTCTCGAATGCCGATTCCCGTCAGGAAATCCAGAGAATTTTGTTTCAGAAAAAGATAGGGCCAGTTATATCGGAAAATATTGACATCCCAGGTGCCCAGAGACCGTTTCCATATATTCGATAAATCATCAAGCCTGGATTCGGTGGAGTCAAAGGTGATGGCCTGAGGTTCATATTCAAACTGAAATCCCTGTGACGCGTAAAAAGCTCCCCTGAACCGGACATCGAACAGGGTCATGAAAACCGGTTCTCTGAATGATATGCCCGGAATGGAATTCCAGCGGTGGTAAAAGGGTCCCGGCCGGTAAGAATCAACCTCCCCCCGGAGAATGCCTATCCAGAATATGCACAAAAAAACAAGGATACTTACACGGTATTTCATCATACTTTCGATTTATTGCATAATATAAAAAAACTTATCATAATTCCGTTAGCGCTTTTACAATGCCGCTGTACCCCTTCAGGTTTTCTTTCCCCCGGACCGGTGAATTCGTAAATTCCTCACATGATCATGCATGCCGATTTATATCACCGCCTGCCCCGGGATTTTTACCTGCAGTCCACAGAATGGGTGGCGGAAGCATTACTGGGATGTCTGCTGATTCGGGTGTTAGCAGATGGTCGTGTTTTAAGCGGTCGAATCTGTGAGACAGAAGCTTATATAGGGGAAGGGGATACGGCCTGTCATACATTTTCAGGTAAAACAGCCCGGAATCAGGTGATGTATGGACCGGGTGGATTGGCGTATGTCTATTTTGTATATGGACTTCACAACATGCTGAATGTGGTGACAGAAGGGGAAGGTAAAGGGTGTGCTGTTCTGATCCGGGGGGTGATTCCTGAAGAAGGAACAGAGACAATGAAAAAGAACCGGGGCGGCAAAATGCCTTTAAGTAACGGACCGGCCCGCCTGACCCAGGCTTTTCAGATCACCCGTGACCACAATGGTTTGGATCTGGTAACATCCCGGGATATGCTTATCACACCGGGATACCGGGAACCGTCATCCGCCGTGATCAGAACACCCCGAATCGGCATTGATTATGCTGCAGAAAAAGATAAGCAGGCCCTTCTCAGGTTTGTGTTGAGGACCGGGTCAGGTTAAGCATCAACAAAATCATCAATTCTTTGGCTTCATCATTTTTGCGATAGATCCACCACAAGCGGGACAGATGAAAAATTTCCCGGGCCCCACCCTTGTGTTGATGTAAACATCTATGCATATATAACAGGACATCACAAGGGGATCGCTTTGACAGGGGGATTCCTGTCTGCTTGCTTGCTTTTTTATCTTGTGCAAGCATTTGACGGCAATGATGGGGAGAAATCCCCGCCTGTTGAAGAAGCCACAATACAAAGGCAGGTTCCGGAAGTTCCGGTTCGCAGGGAGTTGCAAGATCTTTCTGATAAGTACATTCGGTTTTTGCCACCAGTTCAGATGTAGGAAGAAGAAGGGATGTCTTCAGGCTCAGCCAGGTAAAACGATTCAATTGATATTCCGGATTGAACAGGAGCTTTTTGTAAGCGTCCTCAGAGGCAGACTCAATCGATTTTTTTTTATGTTTTTTAAACAGATAGCGGAGTCTTGGATCCCGGTTTGCAAGCAAAGGAAAAATATGAGCAGGATCGTTCCGCACAGCCCGGACAAATTCACCGGGATGATCGGGCAGTTCCATAGGATTTATGGAGGTCATGATCCGTTGAATAAGCGAAAAATATCATTCACCAGCACCAGGGCAATGAGGGTAAAGAGGATCGCCATTCCTACCTGCTGGATGCGGATTTTTGTCTTCAGGCGCAACTCGCGCCGAAGGATACTTTCGGTCACGGCTACCACGATATGCCCGCCATCCAGGGCTGGTATCGGCAGAATATTGATCAAGGCCAGATTGACACTGATGATGGCAATAAAACCAAACAGGGCACCGGCACCGGTTTTTGCAGACTCTCCCGCAAGCTGGGCAATCATGATGGGGCCACCGATATTCTTCAGACTTTCTTTGCCGGTAATCACCATCCCCAGGGATTTAACCGTAAGATTCAGCCAATATCCCGTATTCCGGAATCCATATTTTACACTTTCAAACATCCCGGCCTGCCGGATGCTATAGTCAGCACTAATCCCGATCATACCCACGGTTTTGATGTCACCATCCACAACCGATTGCTGTGGAACGGGTGTGAGGGTCACCTGGAAAATTTCATTCTTTCGGATCAACTCGATCCGGGTTTCTTCTTCGGCAAGGGCCTGGATTTGTACCGTCATCTCTTCCCATGTATCTATCGGATTTCCATTGATACTCAAAATCCGGTCGCCCTTTTGAAGTCCTGCCGATTCAGCAGGCATTCCGCTCATCACTTCACCGATCACCGGTTCTTCTGAAGGGACGGCAATTCCATTCTGAAAGGTCAACACGGAAAAAATGATCACTGCCAGAAAAAGATTCATCAGGACACCGGCTGATGAAACCAGGACTTTCACCCAGCCCGGTTTCGCTCTGTATTCCCAGGGTTGGGGTTCAGCCGTGGTCCAGCTTTCATCCATGCTTTCGTCAATCATTCCAGACAGTTTAACATATCCCCCCAGGGGTATCCAGGATAGGCAATACTCTGTCTCCCCCCATTTTTTACAGACAATTTTTGGAGGGAATCCCAGGGAAAAGGTCTCCACACGGATACCCGTAGCTTTTGCAGCCAAAAAATGACCGAATTCATGGACAAAGACGAGAATGCCTAAAACAATGATTGTAGAGATGATATATATCATTGGGGGAGGACTCCTTTTATCAATGAGAGGGATTTTACAAATTCAGTTACATCTTTTTCAAGGGATATCAGCTTTTCAGGGGTTTCTGCTGTTTCTGCCGGGAAATGTTCCAGGGCTTTTTCAATGACAGGGATGATGGCGGTAAAGGGGATTTCTTCATTCAAAAAGCGGTACACCGCCTGTTCATTGGCCACATTAAGGATGGCCGGGGCTGTACCACCGGTTCTGAGGGCATCCAATGCCAGGGGGATGGCCGGGAAACGGGTATCATCCGGTCTTTGGAAGGTCAGGACTCCGATCTCTGCAAGATCCAGGGATTCCCAGTCTGCCGGAAGTCGATCCGGCCAGGAAAGGGCAAACTGTATGGGGATCTTCATATCCGGAACCCCCAATTGGGCTTTTACTGAGCCATCCACAAAGCGAACCAGGCTGTGAATAATGGATTGCGGGTGAATCAGAACCTCGATATGTTCCGGCGGAAGATGAAAAAGATGATAGGCTTCAATAATCTCAAGTCCTTTATTCATCATCGTTGCAGAATCGATGGTAATTTTTGCCCCCATGGACCAGTTGGGATGTTTTAAGGCTTCTTTTACGGTAATGGATCCAAATGTTTCCGGATCTCTTTCCCGAAAGGGTCCGCCGGAGCCGGTCAGGATCAAATCCTTTACGTTTTTATCTTTTTCCCCCAGCAGGCACTGCCAAATAGCCGAGTGTTCACTGTCCACCGGCAATATCCGGGCATGATGGGATTGTGCCAGTTCATTGATCAGATCCCCGGCCATGACCAAACTTTCCTTATTGCTTAGGGCAAGATCCTTTCCGGACCGGACGGTTTCTACAGAGGCTTCCATCCCCCTGCTGCCCACGATGGCATTGAGGATAATATC
>LGGY01000255.1 GCA_001509335.1 Fidelibacterota bacterium 46_43 | reverse complement strand
ATATCCACTATAAAGGAATCAGGAATGCCATTGACAAAAATATCTGTATTCAGATAGAGCCAGCTTCGCTCGGTACTCAGGCGTATAAATCCGTAATCTGCCCGGATGACGGCGTCTCTGTCTCCCAGCGGTGAGGGTTCAATACGAATCTTTGTGGAATCCATATCGATAAAATCACCGGAGACCTGCCAACCACTTACATGATCCATGGGATCCAGAACGACGGTTCCTTCGCAAATTTTAACGGTAACCCGGGCTGTATCAGACCAGTCTTTAAAACGGGCAATTACAGCGGTTTCCCCTTCGCTGATTCCGTAAAAAGTCCCGGTGGAGTCAATTCTCCCCACATCCGGATTTGTCACATACCAGTGATATTCTGCCGCAGGAATGCTATGAGCAATATCCCATTCATCAAAGATCCGGACCTTGAAATTCAGTGGGTTGAGAGTATCTGCCATGGCCAGGGCAGGGGAGAGGGAAATGCCGGTGGCCTGTTTCATGTGGATAGTGGCTGTATCGTTCAGTGTAAGACCGTTTTCCGTATATTCAGCGAAGACATATGCAGCTGTATCAAATCCTAAAACTTCAAAGGTATTGTCTGAAACGTGATTTAAAAGTGTTGTATCGGAAGAATAAAAGCGTGCGTTTTCAGATGCCACATCCGCCGGGAAATAATTTGAAGTCCACCCGGTGGCTGTGAATGAAAGGGTTTCACGGTAAAAAAGATTATGGTAATCGGGACGGACCTGAATATGTGTCAGGCCTTCGTCTGGTGGTAAATTGCTCACTGCCACCAGGGCATTCACGACGGGCCGTTCCCTACCGTCCGAGGGACTGTTTTCAATCTTGCCCCGGACCAGCATTTCCGTGGAGCCGCCTCCATCCAGATTCATCCCCCATGCCACACCCTGTGATATCATAAAATCCGCCAGTTCAGGCAGGCTCATCCCCCGGCTGAAGGATTGGCGGCCGTCCACTGTAATAAAAAACACACGGGTACTGTCTGCAGAAAAACCCACAGCCGTCCGGGGATGGTAATCGGTGGCAAAAGTTGCACTGCCACCTTCTTCCCGATATCCCTCCAATGCATGGTTTTGGCCGTTTTTCACAATCCGTGGGAATCCTCCAATCAACTGGGTTGTCTTCGGCAGAGTGCCATTCAGACCGATCCAAATATCCACCGTTGCACCGCTGTCTGCCAGTGTTTCCAACCGGATGGCCTGAGACCCCGTTGCCGTTATAACAGCTTTGGTGTCGCTTAAGGAAAATGATGCAGGATTTGGACTTACACCCCATACCTGACAGGAAACATCTGCATTGACCTGCCAGCCATCACCGGTATCTGAAGGCTTTACAAGAAGGCTGTAACCGGATGATACGGAAGGAGGATTCGAACCGTAAAACCGGTTGTAAAGAATGATCTCATCGCTGCCGGATGTTCTGTTGACACCATGAATTTTTAGCGTATCGGTCCCGTTTGTGATCCAGGCACCAAAACGGTTGGTTGAGATGGCCGGTTTGCTATTCTGGTTCAGACTGAAGGCGGACCAGTAGACCGGATCTGCCGGATTGATATTTTCTTCCTTGACCATCATGCCATCAGAAACCTGAGCATTAATGCTGCCGTTTGCATCAAAAAAATCTCCGTTTATTGCTCCAATGGCCTTGTCTCCGTATTCAGCTGCATAAGAGGAAACAGGCAGGGTTTGGGATTTTGTCCCAGGTTTTGCTGAATGAATTTCAGTGTAGGGATGCGCCAATCCGTCCGGATGGGTCATGTCCAGTTCCAAAACGTCGAGGGTCCATGGAACGTTGGGTTCTATGATTTTCCGGTGAATTGCTCCGGGTCCTACCCGTGTGGTGGAGAGTGTAATAAAATGATATTCTGACATGAGAGGGCTAATCCCTATCCCTAAGATAAGAATCCCCCGGCATAATATTCCCATAATGACACCTTTTTATTTAAGCAGGAGGAATTTTCGTGATATTTGATGGCTTCCGCTGGTCAAACGATAAATATAAATACCGGACGATAATGTTTTATTTAAAGCAGAGATATCCAGTTCATAGTCGTAACTGCCGGCACCTTGCTCAGCGTCTATGAGCCTGGCGATTTCATGTCCCCGGATATCATAGAGGATCAATGAGATATGCCCCTTTTCCGGAAGTGTGTAGTGAATATGGGTGACAGGATTAAAGGGATTGGGATAATTTTGAGACAGAGTGAAAGTTTCGGGCATGTTTTTTTCATCGAGGGGAATTGTATGGACATAATCCGGATACAAAATCCTCAGGTCATCAAAGTAGAGCGAGCCGGCATTTACTACACCGATTCCTTCACTGATGCCCAGCCGGATATGAATTTCTTCAAATTGGATGGGGTAATTGAAGGAAAATCCCGCTTCGAGGGGACCGAAATTTTCTGTTAG
>LGGY01000254.1 GCA_001509335.1 Fidelibacterota bacterium 46_43 | reverse complement strand
GTCCAGCAGGGGATGGCGTGCTTTGTACAGGCGTATGGTGCTGCCCGGGTGTTTTCCCTGGCGTTCAGCAAAGGGTACCAATTCAGGTTCGCTTGCATCCAGGTCTTCTGCATAACGAGCGCACATCAATGCCACATCCAGCTCAGCCATCACTTCAACCATGACGACCAAAGCATCCGCATGAAGCGCCACCGCACTGCTCAGGTCCGCAAGAATTCTGCGAACCTCATCCCGTTCAGCCAGTTCCAATTCCTTATAGCGATTATTCCACTCGACCACAGCCAGGGGTTCAATGAACAGCGTGGCGCCTGAGGCAGATTGATCATGTATCACCGCTTTTATCCGCCCTTTGAACTCCGCCCGAAGGGGAATAACATTTCGCCCGTTGCGCTGCGTGATGATCGGTTCCTGAAGCATGCGGGCTGTGCTCTGGTCCGATATAAAGCGCTGCATGCGAGCCATCATGCGCTCATAGGTAATTTTCATTTCATTGCGAATCTCAGAAAGCTTCTGCGAAGCCGAATCCAGCACATCACCGCGATCGGAGATCGTCTTGCTAATCCTGTCGACCAGTCCCAAGCCTACGGGCAGGGCATCTGCCAGGCTGGAAAGGTTGGGGACCTCCTCTGCCATGTTTTCGAGAACCCTGCGGACCCTGCGGGAGACGATCAAGGTGTGTTTGATCGCCAGCAAATCCTCTGGTTCTAATACGCCTTCACGCCTTGCCAGCCCTACCTGCGGTCGAATATCACTGGCATTCTGAAAAGAAAAATCCGTGTCCAGTGACAATAAGTACTTTGCTTCACGCGTTGCTGCCTGTCGCATGTGCGCTTTTTCGATATTCGGTGTAGGTTTGAGCTTGCGCGCTAAGTCAGCCGACGCGCTGAAATCCGCATAGGTCACCAACCTGGCGATAATTTTATGGTATTCAAGGGTTGACAGCGCTTTTTGATTCATGAGCGAATAGTAATTTGGAATTTTGTATTGGTTATTTGGGTTTTGTTATCGACGTTTATGATAATTGGATAATTCTGCAATTAATTCACCGGTTTGCTGTTTATAACTTTCAATAATCTGATCATAAAAAGGAAATTTATTCCAGCTTTGAATGCGATCATTTTCCAAAAGCCAATCGTACGTTCGTTTTGCGCCGGTCTTCCAATCAACGGTGACTTTAAAATCCAGGTCAGCTTTGGCAGCGCTGTTATCAAAGATGTTGGTATATTGGAAATTGAGATAGGTTGTCATTGCCTGATCCGGAGAGATCCGCACCAGCAGGTCAGCCGGGATGTGAACGATCGAGGGTTTCGGCGCACCAATTGCCTCAGCCAGACGTTCATGATATTGATTCCAGGTCTGCCATTCTTCACCGGTCACATGGTACGCCTTGCCGTAAGCCTTCTCATTTCCAAGCGCATTAACAAAAGCCCTGGCAACATCATCCATATGGCAGGAGACCCACAAAGCCTCGCCATCACCATGGACGATGATCGGCTTTCCTTCAGTCAGACGATCCAGGAAATAAGTCTCCCAACCGAAGGTATGAATAATATTGCCGCCCTCGCCATAAGTAGATGCTGGGCGAATGATGGTGACATTAAAATCTTTCGCTGCGTGGGCAGCCATGAATAAATCTTCAGCCTTGGCTTTGTTCCGTCCATAATCCGAAAGGGCGTGGCGTTCATGGCTTTCAACAACCGGGAAAGTCGCTGGCGGCTTGGTGTAAACATCCACAGTGCTGCAGAAAATTAATTGATTAACACGCCCGGAAAAGGCGCGAATATCGCTTTCAGCTTGTTTGGGGTTAAAGCAAATCATATCGATGACGGCATCAAAACCTTCGAGCGCAGCCATTTGTGCTTCAAAAGCCTCGGTGTCATCCCGATCGCCCCTGATGACCTGGTAGCCCTGGGGAAGGCGCGGTTCAGTCTCCCCACGATTATAAAGGGTTAATTCATGTCCGGCTTCTAAGAGCTGCCGGCTGATAGCCGTGCTGATCAGTCCTGTACCACCAATGATCAGGATTTTCATAGTCTGTCTCCGTATATTTTCTAGTTATTAGTCAAGATCAAAATTTCCACTATTGAACTCAACCAATTTATCCCAATTAATATCACCGTTTTCAAAACAGTAAGCATCCAAAAACAGTTTCGAAAAGCGATTAACAACCCGATTCTTTTCTCTATAAAAAACTTCGTTGTGTTCTTTTGCCCGATATCCGATAGGTTCTATAATATCTTTATATAACTCTTTATTATCACTGATTAAATACCAGAAATTCTGACCAACGACTTTTAAATATCCGTGCAAAATATTAGTTTTGGTTTTCCCATAACAAATTCCGAGAACTGCTCTAACATTTAACGCATGATGTGATTGTTGAATCCTTCTCATCGCGTTAGCCAAATCTTGTTCTAATTTCTTATGTTGAGAACTATTCCCCCAATTAGT
>LGGY01000253.1 GCA_001509335.1 Fidelibacterota bacterium 46_43 | reverse complement strand
TTTGATTGGGGGATTGGACCATTTGCCACGTGTCACGCGTTACGAAATAATCAGTCAGCACAATACACCAGAAACAAAGCGATGTAACGCCAATCAATCCCTCCTCTCAAAGAAAAAATAGCAGAAGGATAAAACGATGAAACGATACATTGGAATGACACTAATGATACTGATAATGACAGGAGGATTAATTGCGATGGATGAAATGAATGTGTATTCTTTTGAAGTAAAAACGGCATCGGGTGATGTATATCCCCTGGATCAATTCAGGGGCAAGGTGCTAATGATTGTGAATGTGGCCAGCAAATGCGGATTTACGCCTCAATACGAGGATTTGCAGAAGCTTTATGAGAATTACAAAGATAAGGGACTGGTCATTCTGGGATTCCCGGCCAATAATTTCATGAACCAGGAACCGGGGAGTAACGAAGAAATCCAGGAATTCTGCCAGGTCAATTATGGCGTGACCTTTCCTGTGTTGGCCAAGATATCCGTCAAGGGCAGGGATATTCATCCCCTTTATGCCTGGCTGACGGATAAGAAGATCCATCCTGAAACAGGGGGCAGTATCGGATGGAATTTCACCAAATTCCTCATAGACACCGACGGAAAGGTATCCGCCCGGTATGCATCCCGTGTAAATCCGCGCTCCGATGAGGTCATCCAAAAAATTGAACGTCTTTTGGAAGAAAAATGACGGTATATGAAGCCATACAACGCCGCAGATCGTACCGGCACCTGGAAAAAGTGGAGATCACAGATGACATCATCGAAAAACTGTCCAAAGCGGCCCAACTTGCTCCCTCTTGTTTCAACAATCAACCCTGGCGTTATATTTTTGTGAGGGATCCGAAAAAACTGGAGGCACTTCATGATGTATATTCCAAAGGCAACGAGTGGGTCCATGACGGCTCTCTGGTGATAGTTGTCACGGCAAGAAAAGAGGATGACTGTGTGACGGGGTCCCAAGAGTACTACTCCTTTGATACGGGCTTATCGGTGGGACAGTTGTTGCTTCAGGCCACGGAGCTGGGACTCACAGCCCATCCCATCGCCGGATTCAGTCAACAAAAAACCCGCAGGGTTTTACATATCCCTGAGGATTATGAGGTCATCACCCTTGCCATCGTGGGAAAAAAGGCAGCCGGGAGTCCGGACGAACCGGCCATGCCCCGAAAAGACCTGAAAGAGATCGTATTTCACGATTCCTTTAAGCACTGACCTACTAACGGGCGGCTTCTTCGGCAATATCCAGGAGAAGCCGTTCCGTATCATTCCAGTCCAGGCAGGGGTCCGTAATAGACTGGCCGAACACTGCACCGCTGGATTCCTGGCGTCCGCCGACGAGATAACTTTCGATCATCAAGCCTTTAATGATTTTTTTAAGTTCCGGGTTGTGATATCGGCTCTGCATCACTTCCCTGGCAATGCGGGGTTGTTCTTCATAGCGTTTATTGGAATTATCGTGGTTCACATCCACGATGAGGGCGGGATTTTTCAATTCCTGCTTCAGATAGAGATGGCTGATCCGGAGCAGATCTTCGTAGTGATAATTCGGCACCCGGATACCTGAAGGGTCCACGGCTCCCCGGAGTACCCCATGGGCCAGGGGATTGCCATCGGTCCGGACCTCCTTATTGTTATAAACAAACACGTGAGAATGCTGGGCGGCATAGATGGATTCCAGCATCACCCGGACTTCCCCGGATGTGGGATTTTTCATACCCACGGGAATATCCAGTCCGCTCACGGTCAGCCGGTGCTGCTGATTGGCCACCGACCGGGCCCCGATAGCCACATAGGAGAGGAGGTCCTCCACGTAGGGATAATTCCCCGGATAGAGCATTTCATCGGCGGCGGACAGATGGGATTCTTCCAGGGCCCGGATATGCATGGCGCGCAGGGCTTTAATCCCCTCCACGATATTAGGTTTTGCCGTGGGATTGGGCTGGTGAAGCATCCCCTTGTAACCGGTCCCCAGAGTCCGGGGTTTATTGGTATAAATACGGGGAATCAGCAGCAGAATGTCCCTGACCTTTTCCTGAACGCGGGCCAGTCGGGAGACATATTCACACACCGCATCGGGATCGTGGGCGGAGCAGGGACCCACAATCACAAGAAAAGCGGACGATTCCCCCCGGATAATCCTGGAAACTGCCTCATCCCTCTCCTTTTTCACTTTTTTCAGGGATTCCGGCAGGGGAAGTTCCTGAAGCATCTCTTCCGCTTTGGGAAGATCCTGTATGATATGGAAGGCCATGATAAACCTCCTAAATTTTTGGAATTTAAGGATTACGTTTAAACGTTTAAAGGTTTAAACGTCGAGATGTTGAGACGTTGTTTAGACGTTTGGTGGTTGAGAGGTTAGTAACCCGTGATAAGATGGGTTAGGTTGGCCTATTGGTGTTGAGAGCAAGTTCAAATAAGATTCCTCCGCGCCACTGCGTTCTCCGCGGGAG
>LGGY01000117.1 GCA_001509335.1 Fidelibacterota bacterium 46_43 | reverse complement strand
GAGCGACTTATCACCTTTCCACAATTCCATATAATCTGTGTCATAATCTCCCCTGAGATCTGTTTCTGCGTCATCCAGGACAGATGACAGGGAGTAAGAGCTGAAGGTTTTGGCAGGCCCGTAATAATTGATCATAAAACTGTTTCCGTTGTTGTGGCGGATACGCAAAGGGCCGTACTCAATAAAATTCAGATCCTTGGAAAAGGCCATTTTCACCGAATCATGAATGCCCAGATACTCCTTAATGGCTTTCATGCCCAGAAAAAGATAGTACTTATCATTAAGGGGATAAAAAATGGAATAATTCCGCGTATACTGATCAATATCCTTCAATTCACCGATGAGACCCGTTGTCAGGCAGGCATCGTAAAAAAGATCCACCGGTTCAGTAATGTGCTGGATAACATGTCCCCGGACAATTTCCTGGTTCAGCTTACTGGGAAGGATCACCCCACATTTTTCGGGGATAGGGAAAGCGATAGGGGATGGATTCCCAGGATTCCTGATCCAGGGCAACGACGACAATAGGGCTCCTCTCCCGGATATCTTCTATCGGGCCGCGCCGCTTGAACCTGTAATCAATGGATTTCAGTTCGACGGTTTCTATCATCCCGGTTTCACGGATTAAAATGGTCAGCAGCATGACGACTGCCCCGATGATTACACCGGCTAAGATGTTTTGCCAGGTTTTTTGTTTGATCTTCATCAGAATTGGTAAGTGTATTTCGTATAAAACCGGGTGCTCGTTCCCGTTGTTCCGGATTGATTCAGTTTATTAATGTGCAGATTTAGAAACAAATCATTTTTGAAAATTTTTATGCGGAGTTCAGGTGAAACCTGGTACTGGTCAAAGGCTACATCTCCGGAAGCATGCGTCCATTTGATTTCAAAAGCTCCGTAGAGCTTGCTTTCCCATAAAGATTTTTCCATTTTTCCGGCGAAGGTCTGGTAAGTGAAATCGGATGTACGGCTGATTTTATTATCCATCAGACTCCAGGAAAGGGTCTGAGTCAATGTGGATGACCACCGGGTGAGGAAAGAAGCGGACCAGAGATTCAGGGAATAATCGGGACTGATATAGCCTGGCGGCCTGTTGGGGATTTTATCCTTCCGAAGTGTGCGGATATAATTGATCGTCAGATCTGAGGGGATGCCACCGATTTTCAGCGGTTGGGTCAGAGTAAACATCTGATACAGGTTTTCATTGCGTATCCGCTGGTCGGCTGTTGCAGATGTAAGCAATTCGCTGAGGGTATCCGTGACGGTATTCAGGTCGTTTTCCCTGAGATAGTATCTGAAAGACATGGACACGGTGGGAAGTTCCTGCCCCGGCATGACAGATATCGCTGCAGATAAGGAATTGGTATTGGTCACATACTCTTTATGTTGCCCCAACAGATTATCATACTGGCTGCTGTACCGGAGAGTTACGATCAGCCGGTTTCTGAAAAGACGAATCCGGTCCGCGATTTCAGACAGGTGAATATCCGTTTGTAGGCCCGGGTAAGCAAGAGATGAAAATTCAGGCGCAATATGCTTAAATGTCCATGTAACCAGGTTGTTGTAGTAATTCAGGCGCAAAGTTGTCCAGTAAGCCAGAGAAGGGTAGTCCATGATTTTATAGGGCTTGAGCCTGAATTCTGTCAGGTCTTCGCTGACTTCAGCCGGTATGGGAAGGGTTGTGTTTTCGTTGATGATAAAGAAACGGGACAGCCGGTCAGGACTCAGGAAATCCGGGAGTATGTCTGAAATACTGATGATTTCGTCACCGATGGTGATGGAATCATGCACTCCTCCCCGGATGTTTCGGTTTGTCATGCTCAGGGCTAAATTGTGGGACCATACAAGACGCTGATTGTCCAGGCTCAGGGTGATACAATTATCAAAAACCAGATTGTCCACCGGTGAATTTCCCCGGAAGACATACGAATCAGTTTCCGGGTTATAATCCTCAATATTCAGGGCCGGATCAAGGCTGGCGGTGTCATCCCGGGCATGCATGAGGGTCATTTTCCAGTTCAGGAAGGATCCAAAACGTATTTCAGGTTGAATGATCTGGATATCCCTGGCATAGGTAAAGGAGGAAATAGACCAGGTGCGCGAGCTGCTGTCCAGTTCCGTCCGGTTCAGAACCTCTCGGAGCAGTTCCCCCCTGAGGTATGTCAGGTTCAGAAAATTCAGTTTCAGCCGGATCATGGCACCGTTGACCCGGTTCCCGTAAAGGGTAAGTCTGGAGATCTCCGGATAAAAAGTTCCCAATTCAAGATCTGTATAGGATGTCCGGGCATAGGCATTGAAAGAATTTCTCTGCCGGTGAACCGGATGAGATTGTTGGGTTCCCCATCCACATTTTCCCAGCGGAATTCGGTGCCCACCCGGCCATTCAGAGAACGGTTTATGCGCTGCATGGATTCCTGGGCACTGATGAGTGTAAATGTCCAGGTTTCGGGACTGAAACGGGAACCATAATGGTTTTGGGCATGGAGCGTTACCGTGTACATCCCGGATTTAAGGGTGCCAGGTGGCAGGGTAAGCGTGATAATATCGGGGGATTTTTCCATGTAGGAGGAATAATCGCTGCCGTTCAGTTCCAGTCGGATGCTGGATAAATCAATGTCCGGCATATTAAAAAGGGATACGGCGATTACAAAATCACTGCTTTCAATGGCTACCCCCGGCTCCGGGGCAAGGATAATATATTCTGCCGGGATACCGCCTTCTTCCGGCATGGACATGCGTTCTGTAACGGAGGCTTTACCGGCTTTCGCATCCCGGATGGTCAGGGGATAATCAAAGGGATTGTCGTCCGGTGTACTGATCACACCCCCATGGGATAATTCAGCCAGAATGAAATATTCCATGGCCCCGCCGGATAAAGCGATGCCCGGTACGGTGGCTGTCCATTCGATCCCGTTGTATTTCATGGGATATTGGTGATATGACCGGTTCCCGGCGGGACGAATAAACAGATTCAACGCCTTGACACGGGAGATATTCCCGGAAAATAAACATTGAAATGTCAGCGTTTCACCTGGTGTATATTCAGTGACCGGAATATGGACAAGAGTACCTGTTTGAGCTGTAAGGATGCAGGGGATCCACAGGAGGAACAGGGTCCGGAAGAGGCGCTTCTTCATTACCGATATTCTATGATGATGTTTTTCGATTCTCCCCGTGGATTTTGAAACTGGATTTTCAGTTGTTGAAGTTCTTTTTCATCCACCACAATATCCTCGGGGATATCATTCGGGTTGGTTACCTGAACGTTCACATTACCGTTTGGAAGAGATAATCCTGTTTGATTGGGGCCGACAGACACCGTGTAGCCTGTGATCTGGTTCGTCAATTCCACGAGTCCGCTCAGACCGATAATTTTATCACCCAGCCGGGGATCGGATAAAATCCAGAAATCGGTCCCTTTCACCGAAGCGACGGAAGTTGGCGTGGATATTTTAAATGCCCCGCGGCGCTGATCGGAAATTTCAGCCTTCAATTCTCCGAAATTCATGGAAAGATCCTTATTGAGCTGATTCCGGATCTTTTCTCCCCGGATTTCAAGATCGCAGTTTTCCAGGAGTTTAACCTGGCTTTTATCATCAAGAAAGATCAGGGCGACAAAAGATTCTTTTCCTGTTTTGATGATATCCCCGTTTTCCAGGATCGTTCCGGCCTTTGCCGTGTTTTTAAAGGACGTATCATCTTTGTGGCGGTATGTCACCTCCCCCCGTGTTTTTGCCACCATAGCGAGTTTCTGATTATCGGCATTAGCGGGGATGATCGTAAAGAACAGGAGAAAGATAAGAATGACTTGTAAATATTTCATGGCGACCTCGTTATTCCACAAACACATTTTGAATCGTGTAGGATCCGTTCCGGATGCCGTTGACGATGGCCCGGAGCTCTTCAATCGTAATGGGCCGTCCGTTCACTGTCATCATGCCGGACACCTGGTAACCACTTAACTGACCGGCTTTCAAGGTTTCAAACTGGTCTTCACCCACCAGCTCTTTTAGCAGTTCTTCTACCGGATTGATCATTTGACGGGCCATTTCCTTTGAGGAGGGATCTTCAAGAAAGAATCCGAAAATTTCGCTTTTCATGCTTTGAAACCCACCTGAAGTCTTAAAGGTTTTTTCAACCTGCCATACGTAATATTTCCCAAATTCCAGATCCCGGCCGGCAAAAGCCGGATCATAATTTAAGACGGTGATGTTACTTCCCACATCGTAAAAATCCCCGTCGTCGGGAAAGGGCAGAACCGCCTCATCCATCATGGCATCGTAAGGACTGGCATGGATGCCGGGAACATACTCACAGATACGGATGGCATAGTTGCAGGATGCACAGGCTTCGCTTTCCCAATGGAACATGGGAAAACGGTTAAACTGATTTTCAAAGTCCCGAAGTCCTTGAACCAGATTGCCTGGACCGATGAGTTCCAGAGAGGTGGGGGATACAATCCGTATATTTTTGGAGGCTTCCGATACCTGGCCGCTGCTTTCATTGACAATGCGGACAAGAAAAGAGTAGGTTCCGGCAGGAAGTTGTCCCGTTGATAAAATAGGGAGATATTGGAAGAAATAATCTGGTTGGATATGCGGCATGGCCCCGCGATGGAAAAGGGATTTAAAACAATGGTGGCAATGGGCTGAAAATCGGTCCAACCCAAAGCCCTGATACGAGCTTTAAAATGAAATTCCAGGCTGATTTGGACCGGTTCGGGAAATACACAGGGATAATTCCTGTTACCGATGTAGTATTCAAAAATCAATGGATTTCCCTGGGGATTTTCCAGATTGAAATCAGAGAGGTAGAACACAACGATATCTTCATTGAAAAATTCTTCGGAAATTTGGATGGGAACCGCTCCTGACAATCCGGAAGTGGCCATTAAAAAGACAAGAAAACACAAAAGACCACGTTTCATGACAGGCTCCTCTATATTTATGGTGTTTAAGGTAAGTTAGGTATTCTCCCTGCGGATTGTTGTGATAAATATCATCCCGGTTTATTAAATATAGAGGGGTCTGGCAATTAAGTCAAATATATATAGCTAAAAATTTAAATTTAAAAGAAAAGCCTTCCCATGAAGAAGGCTTTGTAAATTGAGTATCCCGTAGGGGAGTCGAACCCCTGTTGCAGGAATGAAAGTCCTGAGTCCTGACCACTAGACGAACGGGACGTATCTCAAATAGCCCGCAATTTTAAGAGGATATAGCATATAGTGCAAGAAAAAAATCCGCAGCAGTTGGGCCGGCTGATAACTCCCGACATGAAAGGTGTAATTCCATGTCTTGTATTTCAAGAAGAAACTCATTATCTTAAAACGATGAACAGGAGGGAACAGTTCATGACCTATCAATTGGAATATATTGAAACACTACCTGCATTGTTTGCAGATGCTCAGAAAAACAACGCCGGCATGGTTGCTTTTTACACCAAAAAAGAGGGTGAGTGGCAGGGAATTACGTATGCCGAGGTTCGGGATGTCACAGAAAATATTGCCATGGGTATGGATGCGTTGGGACTGAAACCGGGTGACCGGATTGCCATTCAGTCTGAAAACCGGCCAGAGTGGGTTATTACCGATTTTGCCTGTGCCCATTTTGGTATTGTCAGTGCCACTATTTATCCGACCCTGATGGAAAAACAGGTGGAATACATCCTGAAAGATTCAGGCGCCAAAGCTGTTTTTGCCTCTTCTGAAGAGGATGTAAAAAAAGTGCTGGCCGTCCGGAAAAAATTGCCGGACTTACAGTATATCATTGTCTTTGATCCTTTTGAAACCGATGATCCCATGATTCTGACTTTCGAAGAATTGGCGGAAAAGGGCAAAGCCCATAAGGCCAAAGTGGATTTTACCCTTGAAAGCCGGGGGGCCGAGCGGAAAAAAGATGATTTGTGGACAATCATATACACCAGCGGTACCACGGGAATGCCCAAGGGAGTGATGTTGTCGCAATTCAATATTTCCACCAATATTCAGGCTTCCCAGGAAACGCTTCATTTTAAAAGCGGATGCCGCTGGCTCTCTTTCCTCCCACTGAGTCACAGCCTTGAACGGGTGGGCATTCACATGTCCTTCTGGATTGGGTCAACCACCTATTTTGCCGAAGGAATCCTGAAAGTCCCGGATAACCTCAAAGAGGCCAAACCCCATTACCTGGTCAGTGTTCCTCGTTTATATGAAAAGATTTATGCCAAGGTTCTGGATGATATTGGCCAGGCTTCTCCATTGAAACAAAAGATTTTTTTCTGG
>LGGY01000252.1 GCA_001509335.1 Fidelibacterota bacterium 46_43 | reverse complement strand
GTTCAATCCCATAAAACGCGTAAAATCCGATATATTTGTGGGGAATCAGATTAGCTATTTCCCAGAAATTAGAGTTTTTTCACTAGAGTCATTAATAAAACAGAGAATTATCTAAAACCTAAAACTTAATTTTGGGGATATCGTCGTTTTTCTTCCTCGAATTCAAAATTATGACGGTAAAAATCGATAAAATTCCCAGGCTGAGAAAACCAATCACCACGTAGGGAAAGAACACTTCCCAGGGGATAAATACCCCATCATATGGTTCAAGCTTATACGCCGCCTGCACGTAGATCACCTCATCACCCTTTAAGAAGTCCTCCAGGGGGATTTCCCACTCGCTGACATCCACCGACGGCTGAATGCCATTGGTGTTGGTAATTTGCGGCGCATTAAAATGAACGGTATAAGCTGCCCCCGTAAAGTTCACCAGGTTGATCCCCGGGATTTGGATATTTGCCCCTTCCATATCCATGGTTTGATAAAAGAAATATTTATCCTCATCCTGATCCATGGAAATGATCAATGGCCCAATCCGACGATCCTCTTCAAAAAGTTGGGAAAAATTAGAAACCTCAAGCTGAATAGACTCCCAGACTTTTCCATCAGACTCATACTGGTCTTGCTGAACACTGGTGATGGAATCATCTTGCATCAGGACAGCCAGGAAGCTCTCAAGTGTATATCCCTCAGGCATCCTTTCCACAAACTGCGGATAGGATGCAGAGTCCACGCCAATGGCGAAAAGCAAGGTGCCCGAGCCATCATCAGAAACGGCAATTTCCTGCACCAGGCTGACACAGCCGCTCAAGAAGAAAAGTATGCTAAATGTAAAAATTAATAAAATTCGGTTTCTTGGTTTCATAATACCAACCCAGGAAATTTTACCTCATTATCATTTGTGTAAAGATGAGAAAGCATGTCGTCGATCAGTTACACGCTTTTGCGCTTGATTTTAGGCTACTTTGTAAGCATAATCATAATGAGTGATTATGCGAATTACACAATTCAGACACTTAATTTATTAAACACCCACCAGAAAGGATAATCCCTGAATGTCTAAAAAACCTGATACCCCAATCACCCCAACTAAATTAAAAAGACGATCGCCCGTTCCATCAGATATCATCATTGCCCAGGAAGCTGAATTAAAACCAATTGCCGAAATAGCAGAAGAATTGGGTCTTCTTCCTGATGAGTTTGATCTCTATGGTAAATATATTGCCAAGGTCAGCCCCAAGGTTCTTGAACGATTGGCTGATGTTCCTGATGGGAAGTACGTTGATGTCACCGCCATCACCCCCACCCCTCTGGGGGAGGGCAAGACAACCACCACGGTCGGCTTGAGCCAGGCGCTCGGTGCCCATCTCGGCAAGCGAGTGATCACAGCCATTCGACAACCCAGCCAGGGTCCCACCTTCGGTATTAAAGGCGGCGCTGCAGGCGGTGGATACAGCCAGGTTATCCCGATGGAAGAATTCAACCTGCACCTGACCGGGGACATCCATGCCATCACAGCAGCGAACAACCTGATTGCAGCTGCAATTGAGACCCGGATGTACCATGAAACCTATCAAAGTGATGAAGCGCTCTTTGACCGGTTGTGCCCACCCGATGAAGATGGACAACGAGCATTTGGGATCGGCATGTTAGGACGTTTGGAGAATTTGGGCATTGACAAAACTGATCCAAACGAATTGACAAAAGATGAAAAACATCGATTTGCGCGTCTGAACGTCAACCGGGATACGCTAACCTGGCGGCGTGCAACCGACACCAACGACCGCTTATTGCGAGAAATAACCGTTGGACAAAGCCCAACCGAAAAAGATTTTAATCTCAAAACCAGTTTTTATATTTCTGTTGCGAGTGAATTAATGGCTGTTTTGGCACTCTCAACCAGTTTAGATGATATGCGCGCGCGAATAGGTCGCATCGTCCTGGCACTGGACTTGGATGGCAATCCAATTACCGTTGAGGATGTTGGCGTTGCCGGCGCAGCAACCGTATTGATGAAGGACACCATCAAGCCAACCCTGATGCAAACCCTGGAAGGTACCCCTGTATTTGTGCACGCCGGCCCCTTTGCCAATATCGCCCACGGCAACAGTTCCATCATGGCAGACATGATCGGGCTCAAATTAGCAGACTTTGTCATCACAGAATCCGGCTTTGGCTCTGATATGGGCATGGAGAAGTTCTTTGACATTAAATGCCGGTCTCAGCCGGTTCGCCATTAGCACCAGAATACGAAACTGAAAACCTGGACCTGGTGCGCAAAGGTTTGGAAAATTTGCAAGCCCATTGTGAAAATGCCCACCGATTCGGTGTTCCAGTTGTGCTGGCAATCAACCGTTTTCACACCGATACTGATGCTGAGCTTGAATTTGTACAAAAAGCTTGCCGGGAAAGCGGAAAAATCGTAGATGCTGTAATCACCAACCACTGGGAAGAAGGCGGCGAAGGCGCCATTGATCTCGGAAAGGCAGTTATCAAGGCAGCTGAACAGAAATCGGACTTTCGATTCCTTTATCCTCTGGACATCCCGATCAAAGACAAGATTGAAACCATCGCCAGGGATATTTACGGCGCTGATGGCGTCGATTACTCGCCAGAAGCGGAGAGACAAATTGAAGACTACACCCGACTCGGTTACGATACTTTGCCCATCTGCATGGCAAAAACGCACCTGAGCCTGAGCCATGACCCTGCCTTAAAGGGACGCCCCAAAGGCTTCAGAATCCCAATCCGATCAGTGAATGCGTCCATTGGTGCCGGTTTCTTATACCCGGTCGCTGGCCCCATCAGGCTGATGCCCGGTCTGCCCACACGCCCTGCCTACTACGACATCGACATTGAACTAGATACCGGCAGGATCCTTGGGCTTTCATAAACACGTTTAATAGCTTAACCTCCCCAAATCAATAACGGGGAGGTTATTTTATTTAAATGCTGATAAATTATCCCCAGATTCAAATTAAGATTACGAAAGGCCAGAATCAAGGGTAAAATTAAGCTGCTTGGGAAAACAAAAAGATCATATTCAAGATAATCTGCCAAATAATATCGAACACCGTTTAACAGGTGCAAACTATGAACAACCTATCGATGAACGAAAAATACCTCGTAGATAAAGAAGGCCACCGTGTCGGCGTTGTTCTGTCCATGCAAGAATACCGTTCCCTGATGAACCGCCTGGAGGAATTAGAATCCTTCAAAGCAGCCCGGGAGGAGATCAACATTGTGGATCAACTCCTCGCTGAAGCGGAAAAAGAAGGGTCAAACGAACAACTGCCAAGCTTTAAACGCAGGCAAGGTCCGGGCGGAATGATCGTTATTTAATTCCATCCCAAGGAGAAAATAATGGAAAAACGTCGCTTTGGCCGGACGAACCACATGAGCACACTGGCAATTTTTGGTGCAGTGGCGCTTGGAAAGCTAAATCAAGATCAGGCTGATCAGGTCGTCCAAAATGTAATTGATGCAGGCATCAATTACATCGATATCGCACCCAGCTATGGGGATGCTGAGATTCGCTTAGGACCTTGGATGCCAGAGATCCGAAAGGATTTTTTCCTTGGCTGCAAGACAATGCAAAGGGATAAAAAAGGCGCGATTGAAGAATTTCAAAAATCTCTGGAGCGCTTACAGGTGGATTATTTTGACCTGTATCAACTCCATGCTGTCACAAATATGGATGACCTGGATGCATGCACATTATCCGGCGGGGCGCTGGATGGTGTTCGAAAAATGCGGGATGAAGGATTGACAAAATACATCGGAATCACCGGGCATGGGTTGGACGCGCCCAAAGTATTTTCGGAAGCACTCAAGCGATTCGATTTTGATTCTGTCCTTTTTCCAATCAATCCTGCATTATTTGCCAATGAAACTTATCGGGAAGAAGCACTGCATCTGCTGGATTTATGCGAAGAGAAGGATGTGGGGGTGATGATTATCAAATCTGTGGCGAAAGAACCCTGGGGAGATGATGAGCATCGCTATCATACATGGTATGCACCCTTTGATGACCCAGAGACCATCCAGAAAAATATTCAGTTTGCGCTTTCACAAAAGCTGGCACATATCTGCACGCCAGGGGATTACCGGCTTTTAGATAAGGTCTTTAAGGCATGTGAGGCGTTTGAACCCATGACCCCAGAGGAACAAGAAGCATTGATCAATTCGCAATCGGAAATGGATTTGATTTTCTAATCCTATGTCGATTATCTTTTCAATTCTACAGCTACACGAATGAATGCGGACTGAATATCACAAATGCGGGTCACGTATTCAACGTGATACAAAACCCAGACGCGATTTTGACAGCTTCAGATAAATTAAATTGACACATGATAAGTCATTATTCTGCTATGAGAATCAATCTCTAACGAACCTTTTCCCCCTCACACGCCATACAAATATAAATTTTTATGTGTCACGTCGGTTGACCTGTCCCCGAAGCAAAGCGGAGTGGGATAGCAACCATACGTGACCTATGAATTCTTATAGCACAAGATCTTTTCTTGGTTCCAGATTGCCAAGTGCATATTCCGATGAAACCGTCCAGTGATTCCGGAAAAAATCGACCACCCATTTAGCAAAACAAAACTGGTCAATATATTGTACATCAAGTGGACGACATGGTGCGCTCAGCACGGATTTTTCGCTGTGATTCACCCTGCAATTGGATGCGATGAGCATTATGAACAAGCCGGT